>CAZLHT010000057.1:0-7695 GCA_964559185.1 uncultured Natronomonas sp. | reverse complement strand
TTCACACACGCGGCCGTGGCTGTTATATGCTGTTACTCCCCCGCCGTTACGATCCAACACTCGGCGAATCGACTCGGAGAGGTTGCAGAGCGCAGGGGCAGCCTCGATGAGAGCGATCGCACGTGCCGAGACGGAGGGACGTGTGGTTACGTTCGACCGCTCGCTGGCGGACGGTCTCGAGTGGGACGTGGAGCTGGCCCGACGCATCGCTCACGAGGCGGATTTCGCGGAAGGTACCGAGGCGTTTCTGGCCGGTCGCGAGCCTGAGTTCCCGGATCGCTGAGAGAACGTTCGATCGTTTCCTGACCGAGATTCGCGCCCGACGCAACGTTTATCAGCCGCGGTGTGCCCGATGAGAGCATGGCTGACGTCTACGACGAGATCGAAACGCGTCCCTGGGAGGAGGTCAGGGCCCTCCATGAGGAGCGGCTTCGCGAACAGATCGGGTATCTCGCCGAAGAATCGGCGTACTATCGGAAACGGTTCGGCGAGTGGGACATCGATCCGGACGACGTCGAGACGCTCTCGGATCTGGCCGACGTCCCCTTTACCACGAAAGACGACGAGAGGGAGAGTCAACTGTCGTCCGGGGAGTTCCTCCTGGGCGACCACCAAGCCGCCCCGGTAGAGCGGCTCAACCTGACACTTTCGTCCTCGGGGACGACTGGAAAGCCGACATACTTCGGATTCACCCCCGGGGATCGGGAGGCGATCACCGAGATGATCTGCCGGGCGAGTCACGCGATGGGGATCCGCAGGGTTGATACGGTCCTGCACGCGATCGGGCGAGCGATGGTTCCGGGAGGGCTCCCGTATATCGACGCCTACGGGGAGTTGGAGGCGAACGTCGTTCCCGCGGGCGGGACGGGAACCGAGGGGCTCGTCAAACTGCTGGGCGATCTCCGTCCGGAATTCGTTCACTCGACGCCCTCACACCTCCGGTATCTAGCCGAACGGACGCCCGAGGTCACCGACAGGGAGGTATCCGATCTCGGCGTCGAAAACCTCATTGGGGGAGGCGAACCCGGGATCGCGAACCCCGAGATACGCGAAGAGCTCCGGGAGTCGTGGGCCGTAAACGGCGTCCGGGAGGTGATGGGACTTGGCGACATCAGCCCCGCCGTCACCGCGGAGTGTCCCGCCGAGGACGGGGCACACTTTATCGGCCAGGGGTACGTTCACGTGGAACTCGTCGATCCCAATTCGGACGAACCGAAAGCACTGGAGCAGGGAGCGACAGGCGAACTCGTCTACACGCCGCTCGTTCGGGAAGCGACCCCGCTGTTGCGGTTCCGTTCGGGCGACTTCGCGCGCGTTGTGGCCGTCGACTGCGAGTGCGGTCGAACCTCCCCGAAGATTCAGGTCGTCGGACGGACGGACGACATGCTCATCTACAAGGCGCAGAACGTCTATCCCGCCGCGATCCGAGAAGCGGTCGCGACCGTAGCGGGGGCGAGTCCGCGGATGAACGTCGTCCTACCCGAGGCGGGATCGTTCCAGTTCGAATCGCCGATCCCGATCCGGATCGTCCGGGACGACGACGCCGATCGGTCGGATAGCTCCATCGCTGCGGACGTCGAAGAACGCGTTCGAGAAAAGCTTCGGGTCCGGGTCGATCCGACGATCGTTTCGCCGGCGGAAGTTGACCTCTCGGAGTACAAGACGGATCTCCTCACGGTAGAGTGACATTCGCTTCGTTTCGAAGTCCTGTCCGGGTGACACCGTTATCGTTCGGTATGAGATAACGGGTCGAAAGAGACGGGAAGACCGGACGGTCGTGAGATGGCGATCGAAGCCGTCGACGGAACCGGGGGGACGCTCGCGGAGGGAACCGCGAGCGGAGCGACCGAACGATAACGCCAGGGTATCGGCTTCCGAGGACGCGAGCGGCGGTCGTCCCGTCGGCAGTTTCTTTTCGATCGCTCCCCGAGCGTCGGTATGGACGCGTCCGAGATCGCCGCCCGGCTCGAGCTGAACCTGATGAGCCTCGGCGTGTACGTGGAGCGTCACGCTCGCGCATCGGAAACGCTCCACGTCGAATACGAGACCGCCGACGACGGCCTAACGAGATCGGAACTCGGCCACGTCTGTACGGAACTCAGAGACGCATTCGACGACGGCTGGGAGCCGATCGACTGTCATTTCTGGGTGTTCGACACGGAGGGGGGATTCCGCGGCGAGTGGATCGTTCGGAGTGGGTGGCTCCGTGCGTTAGATCGGGAAGATATCTCCGAAACGGATTTCTCGACGCTTGTCCTGTCGGCACGCGAATCGGCGGACGATCCGCCCGCGGCGGCTCCGGCGTTCGGCGAAGGGACATCGGTCGGGTAGATGCACGAAGACGTTCGGACACGACTGCTCAAGGAACATCGTCGGCTCTTCGAGGACGCCCTCTCGTGTGCCGACGCCGTCGCGGCCGGCTGGGAGGGGGCGACGACCGTCGACCGAGATGCGGTGGTCGGCCCCTACCGTTCGACGCTCGAGCGGGCCGGCCTCCCGGAACCGCTCGTCGCGGCGCTTTCCGAGGCCGTAACCGCCGCCGATGGCGAACTCGCCGCCCGACCCGTTCCCGACGTGCCGTACCTCGCGATCACCGGGCGGGGAATCGTAATTCGCGGACCGACCGAGAGTGGTCGGATCGTCGTCACCCTCGAGGCGTTCGAGGTCGATCCGTACCGCCGGAATGGAGCGCTTCCGGCGGCACTCGTCGTCGAATCGCGCGGGCGGTAACTCCGGTCGGATCGGGATCCGGTCGGCGCACATCCGTTCGCTCTCGAACGTCGGCGGACCGGAGCCAATATTATACCGACGCCTCCCCTCGTCCGACCATGCGCTTCGAAAACGAAACGGTACTCGTCACCGGGGCAGGGAGCGGAATCGGTCGTGAGACCGCGCTGAACGTGGCCGAAGACGGCGCGTTCGTGATCGTCACCGACGTCGACGAGGAAGGAGGGATCGGGACCGTCGAGGCGATCGAGACGGCCGGCGGTGAGGCCGTCTTTCGAGAACTCGACGTGACCGACGCCAACACGTTCGAGGCCGTCGTCGAGGAGACAATCCCCGAATACGGGCTTGACGGGATCGTCAACAACGCCGGCGTCGTCCACCCGTTGGCCGACACCGAGGACGTGACCGATGCGACCTTCGAGCGCGTCGTGGACGTGAACCTTCGGGGCGTCTGGAACGGTTGTCGAGCCGCGCTCCCGCACTTCAAATCGCGCGGCGACGGAGCGATCGTAAACGTCGGCTCGCTGGCGTCGTTTCTCGGCCTGCCGAAGCAATCGGTCTACTCGTTGACGAAAGGAGCCGTGATGAACTTCACGCGCGCACTCGCCGCCGAGGCGGGCGGGGACGGCGTCCGGGCGAACGCGGTCTGTCCGGGGTTCATCGAAACGTCGATGGGCGATCAGTACTTCGAAACCGCGTCGGATCCCGAGAAGGCGAAAGCACGGGCGATCCGACAGTATCCGCTCGGTCGACTCGGCGAACCGGAGGAGGTCGCCGACGCGATCGCCTTTTTGCTCTCGGATGAAGCGTCGTTCATCACGGGACACGGTCTCGTCGTCGACGGCGGATACTCCGTGCATTGAGAGCCGAACTTTTTGAACGCGAACGCCCCCATTGGGAATCGCGACGAATTATGGATCCACGCTCGTATTCGATCGTATGGAGTTTACCCTCCCCGTTTCGCTCGGCACGCTGCTCGCCATCGTCGGCGTAGGGGTCGCCGGCCTAGCCGGAAGCGGAACGATGGCCCTCGATACGACGCTCGTGATGGTCGAGTCGTCGATGCTCGTCTTCGGTCTCGTCGCGTTCGCGTTGGGGATGAAACACGGCGAGTACCGCGGGGGCCGAAAGAGATCGGTCGCAACCGTCGAATGGGATGGGGGCGATTTCGTGAGCGGTCGGTGCCGAGCGGTTCAGGTGGAGAGGGTCCGGGACTTTCTCGGTTCTTCGAGTTCGATCCATTCCTCTTCGTACAGCGCATCTCGACAGGCGTCACACAGAACGAGCATTACCTCCGTTTCTTCTCCAAGTACCGCCCGCTGGGAGGACCACGTACCTTCAGAACAGCAGTTCGTACACTCCATTGAATTTCCACTCGAAGCGTCACTATTTATCTGTATCGATTAATGACAAATGATTAAGAATAAGTAGCGACGTCGCTCGAACGCACCGGGCGAGCACTTAACATCGTCGCGGATGATCTGAGCGGTATGACTGAAACGATCGATGGTAACAAAGCCGTCGTGACCGGTGCGAGTTCGGGCATCGGTCGGGAGACGGCGCTCGCGCTCGCTCGTGAGGGCCTCGACGTCGCGCTCGCCGCGCGCCGGGGCGACCGCCTCGAGGAACTCGCAGATCGGATACGTGGGGGGACGAACGCCGAGGCGCTCGTCGTTCCGACCGACGTCCGCGAGGAAGACGCTGTCGACAATCTAATTGAGACGGCCGTGGAGTCGTTCGGCCGACTCGATCTCCTTGTCAATAACGCCGGCCTCGTCATCGGAGCGGGGATCGAAGACCTGCCGACCGAGGAGTATCGGGCCATGATGGAGACCAACGTCGACGGAATGTTCTTTGCGACTCGCGCGGCGTTACCGCATTTACGTGACTCGGGCGGCACGCTCGTTTTTATCGGCAGCTTCGCTGGTCGATACCCTCGATCCTACAATCCGGCGTACGCCGCGACGAAGTGGTGGGTCCGCGGCTTCGCCCAGAGCGTCGCCGCTCGAAACGACGGCGACATTGCGGTGTCCACGATCAACCCCTCGGAAGTGCGAACCGAGATCGCCGCTCAGACGGGCCAAAGTTTCAAAGAGCGCTTCGAGGAGGGTGAGGCGGTCGAACCGGAAGAGGTCGCCGATGCGGTTGTCTTTGCGGCCGAACAGGACAACGCGATGGTGAGCGAACTCGACCTCTACCGCCGCGACAAATTTGCACAGTTTTGACGCCGAACCGGAAGGCAGCGATATTCCGGGGAATTGTCGGTGAAAAGTCGTCCGGATTTACTGGCAATTCGGGCGGGAAAGTGACGACCGTACAGAAATCCCACAAATATAGTGCACAATCGTGTTCCTCAAAACGAGAAAAAAGCCTGTATACTAAGTTTTATAACGTTATAGAGAATGTTTGTAGGTGTAATGTCCGGAGATGAAAACGCGTGTTCAACATCCATCGGCTCGGATGGACACGAATGCGCGATACTGTGCACCGTCACGTCGAGGGAGGGATCCCATTACGATCCGTAATCACGGGATAGAACATCGCGGACACCAGCCATTCTATGGCTGGATTCGGATGGATCGGCCGTAATACAATTCCAGTACGACTGGTTCGCTCAGCATCCGTACCGTCCACGGCCGATCTTCGACGGGAAAGGCATACCCGTCGGTACTCCTACGGCAGCGGATTTTTTCGTGATCGCGACCGAACGCGAGCGCGAGCTACGCGTCGAAACCCTCCTCGAACCGAAATACGCCGTTTTTCTGCACGGTTTTACCGTCAATTTCGATGAACGAATCGTCCGACATGTCCACGATCATGTCGACGTGAACCGCCGACTCGTTGGCCGTCCGATCGTCGCCGACGCACTCGTCGTACGCGCGGCCGACCGCCATGTGAACGGTGTCGCCCATCTTCTCGTCGAAGAGCATGTTGTACGTGAATCGATCGATGTCCCGGTTCATGCCGATCCCGAGTTCGCCCAGGCGACGCGCTCCGGAGTCGGTGTTCAACACCTCGCCGAGGAGTTCTTCGTTCTTTTCTGCCGCATGTTCGACGACCTCGCCGTCCTCGAAGACGAGGCGCGCATTCGTGATCTCTCTGCCCTGGTGGTACAGCGGCATATCGAAGAGCACCTCGCCTTCGACGCTGTCGGGGACGGGGGCCGTGAACACCTCGCCCCCGGGGAGGTTCTTCTCGGCGTAATCGTTGATCGTCTTCATCCCGTCGATGGACATCCGAACGTCCGTCGTCTCGCCGCTCTTGATCCGGATCTCGCTCGCGGGATCGAGGACCTCGACCATCCGCGCCTGGTGGTCGCGCTGGGCGTCCCAGTCCTTATTGACGGCGTCCCAGACGAAGTTCTCGTAGGCGTCCGTACTCATGGCGGCAAGTTGGGCGTTCCCGGCGGTGGGAAACTGAGTGAGACACCACCGCTTTGAGAGGGCTGCCTCCTGAACGGGCTGGTACGCTTTCGAGTGCGCGGCCTGTTTGTCGGGCGGGACGTCGCTCTGTTCGGTCGCATTCGTTTCCCCCCGAACGCGGATCAGGACGTCGCTTTCCTCGTAAAGGGCTTTCGCGTGCGTCGGCGTTTCGAACGTCTCGGCGTCGGTGGCTCGGAGGTACGCCCGCTGTGCTCGACTCTCGCTCGCGAGGTGTACCGGCGTCGCTCCGCGGTCGCCGACGACCTCGTGGAGGGCGACCGCGAGATCTTCGGCGACGTTCGGCGTACTGATGACGACGTTGTCGCCCGTTCGTACGTCCGTGGAATGATCGACGATGATCTCGGCGTGCTCGCGGATCCGTGGATCCATATCCGACGTGGCATCGCGGTCGCCTATACGCGTTGCGATGGCACGCGAAGGGGACAGATGAGCGTCGATCGATGGAACGAAAGCGAGCCCGAATCGACCGAACGCCTCGCAACGACTAACTGTGCCACCGCCCAACCGTTCGACATGAGTGAGCGCGACGAGCAAGCGTACGCCGGCACGGCGGAAGGGCAAGGCCCCGTCAGGATCGACGAGGAGCTCGCCCGCCACCTCGAGAACAAACGCGAGGAGCTGTTCGAGGAGTTCGAAATCCGCGACAAATTCCCGAACGAAGTCCTCGAAGAGGCCGAAATCCGCGCCGACGATCCGGAAGGCGACATAGAGACTGCCCTCGAAAATCGGCGAGATCTCCGCGGGTTAACGACGTGGACGACCGACCCGGCGGACGCTCAGGACTTCGACGACGCGATTTCGGTCGAGCGCACCGACGAGGGATACCGCCTGTGGGTTCACATCGCCGACGTGACGCACTACGTCACCCCCGAGACGGCGATGTGGGAAGAGGCCCAAAAGCGCGGAAACACCGTCTATCTTCCGGCGTACACGATTCACATGCTCCCGGCCGTGCTCGCCGAGACCGTCTGCTCGCTCGTCCCGAACGAGGACCGACTCGCCCACACCATCGAGATGCACATCAACGGGGAGACGCTCTCACACGAGTCGATCGACATCTACAAATCGGTCATTCACTCCGATGCCCGACAGACGTACAACGACTGCGAAGAGCGCCTCGACGACCCCGATGCGCCACTCCACGAGGAGAACACCTTGGCGTACAAACTCGCGGAAAGACTCCACGAACAGAGAAAGGAGGACGGCTCGCTCGTGTTGAACCCGAAACGCGACCGCGCGCACACGATTATCGAAGAGTGCATGCTCAAGGCAAACAAAGCCGTCACCCACGAACTGCAGTGGAGCCGCGGCCTCGAAGCGATGTTCCGCGTTCACCCCCAGCCGACCCCCCAAGAATGGGACGAGGCGCTCAGAGAGATCCAAGAACTCGAGGGCGTCTCCATCCCCGGCGACGCCTGGGACGATCCCCGGAAGGCGGTCAACGCGACGCTCGAGGAAGCGCCCGGCAGACAGCTCGACAAGATCCAGTGGGCGGTGATGAAGGTGATGCCGCGCGCGAAGTACA
>CAZLHT010000056.1:0-7786 GCA_964559185.1 uncultured Natronomonas sp. | reverse complement strand
ATATTCGGGGGCACTGGACCCACCCGCGAATGTCGGTCACGTCGACGAGGAAGTCTGGCTCTACGACGACCTCGGATTCGCCTGTCGTCGAGTACTGCGTCTCGCCGTCGAACTCCCGCTCGTCGACGTGCGTAACGAAGAGTTCCATGCCCGTCTCGAGGACCTCCGCCGTCTCCGTCCACTTCCCCCACAGCGTCACCTGTACGGGTTGATCGGCCCCCCGTCCGGGTCGAACGACTACTTCTGCGAGGTCGCTCGTCCCCCGGCTCGTTTCGACCGTCCGTGTATCGCGCACTTCGACGATCGGTCCGCGTACCTTCACGTTCGTCACTGCGTCCTCGGCGAAAAAACGCTGTCGATCGGAGAAATCGACGCGGACAGGAGCCGATCCGGTCGACGGAGTCGATAGGTTCTTTTCGACCTCCACCGAAGGTGATAGTATGCGCGTGCGCGACTGGCAGGATGTCCTCCGAGACGTCGTCGAATCGAACGCCGATCCGAGCGGGTGGCGGGCCGTCGCCGGTGATCGACGCGGCGGGATCGGGGAGGATATGTTTCTGGGTCACCCGGCAGTCGGCGTCTTTCAATTGAAAACGTTCGCCAAGAATCCCTTCGAGGTCCGAGGCGTCGGCTCACGGGTCGCCCGGAAGATCGATGACGAGCTCGAACCGCTCTTTCCCGCCGTCGATGACGCCGGACGATTCGGCGTCAACCGAGCCGTCGAGGACGAGGACGAGGCGAAAGCCCGCGCCAACGATCTCGAGGCGGTCATCGAAACCCACGCCGACGCCCCGACGACAGGAGACGCGCTCTTCGAGGACGTGATGGGTGCCCTGGATAGCCCCGCCTTCGGGCCGATGGAGTACGACATGTACGAGCGCTCCGAGGGACTCAAGGATCTTTCGGGAACCTTCGAAGAAGCCGAGAAACTCCTCTCAGCCGAACTCGACGACCTCATTGAGGAGGACGTCGGTCGCGGGTTCTACTGAGCTACTCGAAGAACCTGCATAACGCCGTCCCGAACCCCACGGAACAGCTCGTGAGGGCGATGCACTCGAACATGGGCGTTATGCAATCGTTCGGGTACATAAATGCGCGAGCATCATGGCGACTCGCCCGTGCATTATCCGGACCCGCCGCGCTTCGGAAAATGGTTGGACGCTGAACGTCTCGAATCCGTCCCGGTCGTCGATAGCGACCGAACGGAGGCCGACGTTTCGTCGGCCGGCGGCGTCACTCCGGTTTGGGTCCCGTGTACCGTCTGTAGCTCATCGTCGCTCCGTCGACGATCACCACATCGGTCCCGTGTTGTCGCTCGTGTGGCGGTCCCTCGCCGAGCGCTTCCATGTCCGCGTCGCCGTACGTGTACGGTGTGTCGGTTTCCACCATAGTAGTAAATGGACGCCGAACCTATATAAACTCTTGTTAGACATTACCTATCTTTATCCGTTTCGCTCCGAGACGACGCTGTCGATGTCCGCGAGGGAGTCGATAACGTGATCGGGTCGTACGTCGCTCTCTTTAAGGTCGGCGTCGGTCGTGATTCCGGTTTTTACGAGTACTGTCGTCATCCCGGCTCGTTCCCCGAGGGCGATGTCCGTGTTCAATCGGTCGCCGACGACCAGACACCGTGTAGGTGTTACGTCGAGAGCATCGAGCGCCGCGTGTTGGGCTTCGACGGACGGTTTCCCGAGTATTTTTGTCGGTTCGCACTCGGCGGTTCCGGCGACGGCGTTGATAATGGCTCCTGATCCGGGGGCCATCCCCCCGGCCGTCGGAATCAGTCGGTCGGGGTCGGTCCCGTAAAAGGTCGCGCCGGACTCGAGGGCGCGGTAACCGGCGAGGAGGTCGCTGTATCCGAATGATTTCGTCCAAGAAACGACCAGAATATCGGCCGTTGTGGCGTCGGTGACGGGTTCGATTCCGGCAGCCTCGAACTGCGCTTCGAGACCCTCCCCGCCGATCAGAAAGACCGCGTCCCCTCTGTGTTCCTCGGCGAGGTATCGAGTCGTGACCGTCCCCGCCGAAAGGATTTCTCTCGGTGCCGCTTCGATTCCAAGCCTTCCCAGGTGGTCCGCGTAGGCTTCCTGCGATTTCGTCGGATTGTTCGAAAAGAACAGCGTCTCGATCCCCCTCCTTCGAAGTCCTGCGATCGCGTCGATAACACCGGATACCACCTCGTTCCCCCGATAAACGGTTCCATCCAGATCCAACACCACGCCCTCGAACGCCGAAGTCATACGTCGAATACGTGGCCGGATCGGTAATAGGGGTTGTCGTCTCGAAAAACCGCCCTTCGGACCGCCTCCACGAGTAGATCGGCTCGTTCCTGTTTTCGACCAGTAGATCGGAACGTCACCGGCCGATCAGTAGATCAGTTCGTCGCTGTTTTCGATCATGTACAGCGTCCGAGCCGCGATGTTGACCGCGTGATCGCCGACCCGCTCGAGATCGCGAATCGTCAACAGAAGGCGCGACACTTCGGACATGAGTGCTTCGATATCGGTCTCCGAGGAGGACTCCTCGATTTCGGTTTCGATGAGATCTCTGACGACCGTACTCGAGGCTTTCTCGCACATCGCGTCGACTTCGTCGTCCCGGTCGTTGATCTCGAAGCACGTATCGATGTCTTCGTTAGCGTACGCGTCCATCGAATCCTCGACCATTTCGATGACTGCATCGCCGATGCCCTGAATGTCGACGTCGGGATAGAGATCACGCTCGGCTTGGAAGGTGTACCCGCCGAGATTGGTCGCCAGATCGGCCACTCGCTCGAGGTCGGTGATGATCTTGAACGAGGCCGCGATGAATCGGAGGTCGCCGGCGACGGGCTGTTGTAGTGCGAACAGATCGATACAATTTTGCTCTAGTTCGAGGTACATCTCGTTGATCTCGTGATCGCCCTCGATCACTGCCCTGGCCAGATCGTCGTCTTTCGTCCCCAGCGCCCGGATCCCCATCCGCATGCGCTCTAGGACGATCTCGCTCATGTAGAGGACGTTCTCCCGAAGTTCCGTCAACTTCTGTTGAAATCCCTTTCGTGCCATTGCTCCGTGTTGGCGGTTCTCCGGTATGGCTTTTTGGGAGCGCCGTCAGACGTCCGTCGGACATCTATCCGAACTTGCCGGTGATATAGTCCTCGACGCGGTCGCTTTCGGGGTTTTCGAAGATGGCGTCGGTGGCGTCGAACTCGACGAGTTCGCCGCCAGTGAGGAAGACGGCGGTTTTATCGGAGATACGGGCGGCCTGCTGCATATTGTGGGTGACGATAATCACCGTATACTCCGCGGCGAGATCGTCGATCAGATCCTCGATCTTCGAGGTGGCGACCGGATCCAGCGCCGAGGCGGGCTCGTCCATGAGGATCACCTCCGGATCCGGCGCGATCGCACGGGCGATACAGAGGCGCTGTTGTTGCCCACCGGAGAGCTCCAACCCCGAATCGTTCAGTTGGTCTTTCACCTCGTCCCACAGTGCGGCTCCGCGAAGCGATTTTTTGACGCGAGCGTCGATATCGCCGTCGAAATCCTGAATTTTCAGTCCGTAGGCGACGTTGTCGTGGATCGACTTCGGGAAGGGATTCGGTTTTTGAAACACCATTCCGACACGGCGACGGAGTGCGACCGGATCGACGTCCGCGTCGTAGACGTTTTTGTCACGAAGCAGGAGGTCCCCCTCGACGCGACAGGTGTCTATGAGATCGTTCATCCGGTTGATACAGCGGAGAAAGGTCGATTTTCCGCAGCCAGACGGTCCGATCAACGCCGTCACTTGCCCCTCGGGGATCGACATCGTGATATCCGAAAGTGCCTGCGTTTCTCCGTAGTGGACGTCGATGTCTCGGGCCTCCAGAACCGTTCGTCCCGTCCCTCGACGATCGGTCGCCTCTTCCAGCCCGGCGATCGGCGATTCAGCGAGCGATTCGGTCTCGGTCTTCGGGTCCGAAAGTTCATCCGAGCTCATTATTTTGTGGTTTGTCCTATCCTTCGCGGATCTGAGAACCTCGCGGAACCACCGAACTCGTTGGCGAGGAAACGAGGGCTCTCCGCTGTGAAAAGATGTTGAAACGTCGTCAATAGCCGTCGAAGTCGTCCGACGCTTCGAACCTCTACCATTATCATATTAGGGGCCGTGCATTCGTAAATACTTCGCTATGTTTTCTATATATTTCTATATAATCTCCGTTAATGTGCGCATGATCTCCGTCCCGGCCAGTCAGTATACCGGGATTATTGCGTATAAGCGCGTCTTATTTTTGAAACTATATATCTCGACAGAAATTTATAGCGGGATCTGGTACGTACGGGTATGGAGACGCGCAAAGTCCAGGTCACCGGTGGCTCGACGTATACGGTTTCGCTCCCAAAGGGATGGGCGACGGAAAACGGAATCGCCGGCGGGAGTCTCGTCGAATTTCATCCCGAAGAGGACTCGCTTCTTTTGATGCCGCGACGGGAAGAGGAAAAAATCGAAGGGGCGCTCGATATTACCGGCCTGGAGGGCGACGAACTTATGCGAGCCGTCGTGACGATGTACGTCAGCGGCTTCGACATCATCACCCTCGAGACGGCGCAGGTCACCGCCGCACAGCGTCGGAGTATTCGGGAGGCGACGCAGGGGTTGGTCGGCCTCGAAGTCATCGGTGAAACCTCGGGACGGGTCAGACTTCAGGATCTGTTGGACTCTTCGGAACTGTCGATGCACAACGCCGTGACGCGGATGCGGCTCGTCTCGACGACGATGCTCGCCGATGCGGTTTCTGCACTCGTCGACGACGACGACGACCTCGCGGCGGACGTCGTCCAGCGGGACGACGACGTCGATCGTCTGTGGTCGATGGTCTCTCGCGTGTTCCGATCCGTCCTGCGCGATCCCTCGGCCGCCGCCGAGACCGGTCTCGATCGCGAGACCTGTTTTGATTATCACTCGAGCGCCAGACAGCTTGAGCGGATCGGCGATCACGCCGCGAAAATCGCGACGCACGCCCGGGCGCTCGGCGCTCCGCCGCCGGACGCCGCCGAGGCGATCAGAGCCCTCCACGAGGAGGCGACCGAGGTGGTCGAGATGGGAATCGACGCGCTCCTGGAGGAAGATTCCGATCGTGCGACCCGGCTCGCGAACGACGCCAGAGAGCGCGTCACGGGGATCGACGAACTTGCTCGCGCTGTCGACGATCGCATCCGCGAACTGGAACCACAGCAGGCGCAATCGCTCGGATTGATCGTCGATTCGCTCTCCCGAAGCGCGGACTACGGCGGTAACGTCGCCGAAACGGCTCTACAGAACGCCGCTCCGAAACCCTGAAGTTACCCGTCGCTTGTCACCGTATCAGTTCTTCGGCGACCGTATCGGCGTCGAGAAGCGCCGGATCGACGATGTGGCTGGCCTGTCCTCTGATGAACTCCGGAACCGAATCTCGCGTGTAAAAGACGATGCGAAGGCCGGGATTGCACTCCAACGCGACGGACGCGGACGTAGCCAGTCCCACCTCGGTAACCGCCAGTACGTCTGCATCGAGGATTCCCGCCGATTCTAGGGCGGGACGATCCGCCGTGCCCTCCGCGTAATTCACCGTCGCGTTTTGCCGTTCGAGCGCCTCTCCGAGACCGTCGGGATCGCCACCGGCGATGACTACCTTACTCATATTCGATCGTCGCGGGGGGTTTGTGCGTCACGTCGTAGACGACGCGCGCGACGTTCTCGTTCTCGCCGGTGATCCGCGATTGGATCCGCTGGAGCGTCTCCCAATCGAGTTCCTGCGCCTTGGCGGTCATCCCGTCACGGGATTCGACGGAACGGACGGAGACAACCCACCCGTGGACTCGATTGTCGCCCTTGACGCCGGTTGCCTTCCCGAGGACGGCCGCGAGCGCCTGCCACGGCTCGTACTCCTCGAGTTCCTCCTCGACCACGTGGTTCGCCTCACGGGCCACCGCGAGCTTTTCCTCTGTGACCCCGCCGAGGACGCGGACCGCGAGGCCGGGACCCGGAAACGGCATCCGCTCGGAGATGATCTCTTCGAGATCGAGCGCGCGCGCGACCTCTCGGACCTCGTCCTTGTAGAGTTCGCGCATTGGCTCGACGATTCCCTCAAAATCGACGAGGTCCGGCAGCCCGCCGACATTGTGGTGGGACTTGATCGTCCCCTCCGATTCGATCCGATCGGGGTAGATCGTCCCCTGAACCAGGTAGTCGGCGTCGACCTCGCGGGCGACGGTCTCGAACTCCCGGATGAACTCCTCCCCGATCGCGTGTCGTTTCCCCTCCGGATCGGAAATCCCCGCGAGGGCGTCGAGAAATCGATCGCGGGCGTCGACGATCCGGAGACTGTCCATGTATGAGAACGTCTCGCGGATCTCCTCCGTTTCGCCTTTTCGCATCAGCCCGGTGTCGACGTATACCGGGGTGAGCCGATCGCCGACGGCTTCGTACGCGAGCGCAGCCGACGTTGAGGAGTCGACACCACCGGATAGTGCGATGACGGCGCTTTTCTCCCCGATGGCCCCGCGTATCTCTTCGATTTTCTCGTCGATGAACGCTTCGGGGTCCACCATCAGAGTCGCACCCCCTCGCGGTCGGTCGCTGCGATTTCGAGGATCGTCTCGACGAGTCGGACGAACGGCGGCGACGCTCGTCCGGGCCGCGAGCGGAATTCGGGGTGGAACTGCGTTCCGAAAAAGAACGGATGATCCGGCAGTTCGACGATCTCCATCCGGTTACCCGCCCGCCCTGAGAACAGCAATCCGGCGTCCTCGAGTCGCTCGATGTACTCGGGATTGACCTCGTAGCGGTGTCGGTGCCGTTCGGTACAGGAGGGTCCGCCGTAGACGTCGTGGGCGAGCGTGCCGGGTTGGATAACCGTCTCGTGAGCGCCGAGACGCATCGTTCCGCCCATGTCCTCGATCTCGTACTGCTCGGGGAGGATGTCGATTACCGGATGCGGCGTCGTTTCCTCCATCTCCGCAGAATTCGCCCCTTTGAGCCCGCAAACGTTCCGGGCGAACTCGATCACGGCCATCTGAAAACCGAGGCAGAGTCCGAGGAACGGCACGTCGTTCTCGCGGGCGTGGCGGACAGCGTCGATCTTTCCTTCGGTTCCACGGGCACCGAACCCGCCGGGGACGATGATCCCGTCGACGCGTTCGAGCCGTTTGGCGTGGCCATCGTCCATCTCGTCGGCGTCGACCCACAGCACGTTGATATCGGTGTTCGTCTCGAATCCGGCGTGTTTTAGTGATTCGTGGATGGAAAGATACGCGTCCTCCAGGGCGTACTTGCCAACGAGGGCGATATCGACCTCGGCTGTCGCCGTTTGCGTGACGATCTCTCGCCACTCGTTTTCGCGCTCGTCTTCGGACAGAGCCTCGTCCGCGAGTCCGAGTTCGCCCAAGACGTATTCGTCGAGGCCCTCGTCTTCGACCATCAGCGGGACGAGGTAAATGTCCTCTACGTCGGGGTTCGAAAAGACCGCGTCGACGGGAACGTCGCAAAACAGCGCGATCTTCCGCTTGGTCGCGGGATCGAGTTCGTCGTCACAGCGCCCGACGACGATGTCCGGCTGGAGGCCGATCGACCGGAGTTCCTTGACGGAGTGCTGGGTGGGTTTGGTCTTCTGTTCGCCGTTTTTCGAATACGGGACGAGCGTCACGTGCGCGAAGAGTATGTCCTCGTCGTCCTCCTCGTGGGCGAACTGTCTGAGCGCCTCAAGGTAGGGCATCCCCTCGATGTCGCCGACCGTTCCCCCGACCTCGATGAGACAGACGTCGTGGCCCTCGGCGGCTTCTCG
>CAZLHT010000055.1:0-7789 GCA_964559185.1 uncultured Natronomonas sp. | reverse complement strand
CTGATCAAGATGGATCCGGGCGAGACGATGACGATCGGCGAGAAGTGCGAACTAGAGTTCGTCAACGTCACCCACTCGATCATCGACGCGATCAATCCGGTGTTACACACGCCCGAGGGAGCCGTCGTCTACGGTCTCGACAAGCGGATGGATCACAATCCGGTCATCGGCGATCCGATCGACATGAAGCGGTTCCGCGAGATTGGCCGCGAGGGTGTCCTCTGTTACATCGAGGACTGTACCAACGCCGGCAAGAAAGGTAAGACGCCGTCCGAATCCGTCGCGCGCGCACAGCTTAAGGACGTGCTGTACTCGCTCGAGGATTACAACGGCGGAATCGTCGCCACGACGTTCTCGAGCCACATCGCCCGCGTAAAGTCGCTCGTCGAATTTGCCGAGGACATCGGACGCCAACCCGTGCTTCTCGGCCGATCGATGGAGAAATACTCCGGGACGGCCGAGCGACTCGACTTTATCGACTTCCCTGGCGATCTCGGGATGTACGGGCACCGAAAATCCGTCGATCGGACGTTTAAACGGATCATGAACGAGGGAAAGGAGGACTATCTCCCCGTCGTCACCGGCCATCAGGGGGAACCTCGCGCGATGTTGACGCGGATGGCCCGCGGGGAGACACCGTACGAACTCGATAAGGGTGACAAGGTCATCTTCTCGGCAAGGGTCATCCCCGAGCCGACCAACGAGGGCCAGCGGTACCAGGCCGAGAAATTGCTCGGCATGCAGGGTGCACGCATCTACGACGACATTCACGTCTCGGGGCACCTGAATCAAGAGGGCCACTACCAGATGCTCGACGCGCTCCAGCCGCAGAACGTCATCCCATCACACCAGGACATGAAGGGATACTCACCGTACGTCGAGTTGGCGAAAAATAAAGGGTACAAGCTCGGGCGGGATCTCCACGTTACTCAGAACGGGAACATCATCCAACTCACGGAATGACGACTCCAGAACGCGTCGAATCGGCGATCGCCGACCGTCGGGCGGTCGTGAACGAAGCGATCGGCGAGCAGTTGCCGGTCAAAAAACCAGAGCGACTCTACTCGGCGTCGCGGTATCTGCTTGATGCGGGAGGCAAGCGACTGCGCCCGACGGTCCTCCTTTTGGTCGCCGAGGCGATCTCGAAGATGGATCCGCTCACCGCGGACTACAGGGCGTTCCCCTCGCCGGATGGCGAGGAAATCGACGTGCTTTCGGCGGCCATCTCGATCGAAGTGATTCAGTCGTTTACGCTCATCCACGACGATATCATGGATGACGACGATCTCCGCCGAGGTGTTCCCTCAGTTCACAGAGAGTACGATCTTGAAACCGCCATTCTGGCCGGTGACACGCTATACTCGAAGGCTTTCGAGTACATGCTCGATACTGGCGCACCGGCCGACCGCAGTGTCGACGCGCTCGACGAACTCGCGACGACCTGCACGGAGATCTGCGAGGGACAGGCGATGGACGTCGCGTTCGAACAGCGAAGCGACATAACGACCCAGGAGTACCTCGAAATGGTCGAGTTCAAAACGGCCGTCCTCTATGCAGCCGCGGCGGCGATCCCCGCGATCTTGCTGGGATGTGATCCCGAGACGATCGATTCGTTACACGGATACGGTCTCGACATCGGGCGGGCGTTCCAGATTCAGGACGATCTTCTCGATTTGACCGTCCCGAGCGACGAACTCGGTAAACAGCGTGGTTCGGACCTCGTCGAGGGAAAACGGACGATTATAACGGTCCACGCCAGGAAGCAAGGTATCGACGTCGACGCCCTCGTGTCGGAATCGCCGACTGACGAGGAGATCGAAGCCGCAGTCGAACGTCTCGATGACGCCGGCAGTATCGATTTCGCTCGAGAGATGGCACACGATTTCGTCGAACGCGGAAAGGAACGATTGGAAGTACTTCCACGGGGAACGCCGCGAGATTTGCTCGAAGAGATCGCCGATTATCTCGTCGAACGCGGATACTGATACGTCGTTCCGTAGTGGATTATGTCGGCGTGTCGGGCCGCTATTTTATATACTATCAGACGACCAGACCGCCCGTGACGTAACGAACGGCCGACAGCCGGTTGAGGCGGAAGCGTGGATCACCGCTATCGGATACTGAACAGACGTTCGAATCCACCTGTTCGTACGATTCCTTTGCGGCGAATCCGCGGAGTTTTGACGCTGCCCTCTATAGTTGCCGGTAATGGACCAGGACCTCCGTGTACGCATCGAACGCGAGGCCGAGACGGCCGCGCTGTTCAACGCGCTCAAACACGATAGCGACGCCCAAGTCGGCGCGATCATGGGGCCGATGATGGGCGAAAATCCGGATTTCAGACCGCATGGTGACGAAATTCCGGAAATTATCGCGCCGGTGATAGCGGACGTCAACGACCTTTCTCCGGCCGAAATGCGCGAGCGTCTTGAAGCAATTGCTCCGGAGCGCCTCGAGAAACTCGACGCCGAGGACGACGCCGACGATCGGTTGCTTTCTGACCTTCCGAACGTTGAGGAGTACGATTCAGTGCGGATGCGACTCGCGCCGAATCCGAACGGACCGTGGCATCTCGGAAGCGCACGGATGCCCGCCGTCATCGGGACGTACAAAGAACTGTACGATGGATGGATGCTGTGTCGGTTCGACGATACGGATCCGGAAACGAAACGTCCGGATTTGGACGCGTACGGTAAGATACTCGATTCGATCGAGTACCTCGGATTCGAACCGGACGAGGTCGTCAAAGCATCTGATCGCGTCGACATCTACTACGAGTACGCTCGAGAACTCATCAAAAAGGGCGGCGCCTACACCTGCAGTTGCGAGGGGGAAACGTTCTCCGAGCTTAAAAACCACGGAGAGGCCTGTCTCCACAGGGAGAAGGACGTCGAGACGACGCGCGAGGAGTTCGAAGCGATGGTCGAAGGCGAGTACCACTCCGGAGAGATGGTCCTCCGCGTTCGTACCGACATAGAGCACAAGAATCCGGCGCTGCGCGACTGGGTTGCGTTCAGGATGGTCGATACGTCGCATCCGCGTCCGGAGGCAGCCGAATACCGATGCTGGCCAATGCTGGACTTTCAGTCGGGGATCGACGATCACGAGTTCGACATTACGCACATCATTCGCGGGATAGACCTACAGGATTCGGCGAAGCGACAGGCGTTCGTCTACAAATACTTCGGCTGGGAGTACCCGGAAGTTATCCACTGGGGTCACGTACAGATCGACGCCTACGACGTGGAAATGTCGACGTCGACGATCAAAGTGCTCGTAGAAACAGGCGATCTCGACGGCTGGGACGATCCCAGAGCGCCGACGATCGCGAGTCTTCGACGACGGGGAATCCGTGGCGAGGCTATCGTCAACACAATGATCGGTCTGGGTACTTCGACTTCGAACGTAAATCTGGCGATGTCGACGGTGTACGCGAAGAACCGCGAACTCGTCGATGACGAAGCCGATCGGCTGTTTCTCGTTCGCGACGGCGTCGAGAAGACTCTCGTCGGCGGCCCCGACCGAGCCACGCCACCGGTGCATCCGGATCACGACGATCGAGGAACGCGCGATATTTCCGTGGACAATCGAGTGCTCGTCGAACCCGACGATGTCCCGCCGAACGGCCAGCGTGTCTGGTTAAAGGGGTACGGCCCGGTTCGTCACACCCGGAACGCCTTCGAATTTATCGGCGAGGAGATCGACATCGTTCGGGAGGAGGGGGTCGACGTCGTCCAGTGGGTTCCCGCCGAGACCAACGTCCCTGTTCGGCTCCGGACGATGGACGGTGACGAGAGCGGTCACGCCGAGCCCGGGATCGGAGGGTACGTGCCCGACGATGTCGTTCAGTTCGAACGGATCGGATTTGCCCGAATCGATCGAATCGATGACGACGAGACGGTCGCGTACTTTGCACACCCCTGAAGGAGCGCGACCGATCGAAGCAGCGAACGTTTAAGTTCCAGGGACACTCCTGAATAGATACCAATGGCCATCGATCCGAACTTCGAACAGAACCGCGAGTTGGAGGGACAAGAGCACGGGGTCGACGTTTGGGGACCGACCGATCCACCTGAGGAACTCGGTATCCGCGGAACACACGTAGCGGTCGATTTCGACATCTGTCTCGCCGACGGTGCGTGTCTCGAGGACTGTCCCGTGGACGTGTTCGAGTGGGTCGATACGCCCGGCCATTCCGAAAGCGAGATCAAGGCGAATCCGACCAACGAAGACCAGTGCATCGACTGCATGCTCTGTGTGGACGTCTGTCCGGTCGATGCGATCGACGTCGATCCCGGAAGAGCCGGTCGAACATAACCGAGTCGACTCTTTGTTTTAGCCTTTTGAATAGCGAATTCTCCATCTTCCGTATCGCGAATTCACGTGGATAGACCGCTAATCCGGAGGAAAAATTATTACGAAGTAGGCGGACTCCATATATAGGTGCCAAGTTATTGATGAACACACTGGTATTGACCAAGGGCGTTCCAGACTTCCGGGAGGGTCAGGTATCCTTCGATGAGGAGGGCCATCTTGAGCGGGGGAAAACACCGACAGTGATGAATCCGAACGACAAGTTCGCTCTCCAGTCGGCTCTGCAAACGAAAGTCCGCCACGGCGGTTCGGTCTCGGTCATGAGTATGGGACCTCCTGGATACAAAGAGATTCTCCAAGAGGGGATGCGAGACGTCTATGCCGACGATCTGTACTTGCTTTCGGATCGCGAAATGGGCGCGGCGGATACCTGGGCGACGGCGATGACGATCGCGACCGGCATCGAGAAACTCGAAACGACGCCGGATCTCGTCTTCGCTGGGTTCAAAACCGCTGACGGGGAGACTGGCCACACCGGTCCACAGGCGAACTGGTGTCTCGGGTGGCCGCTCGTCACCCACGTCGTCGCACTCGATATTGACCCGGAGGCCGGCCGCCTTCGGGCCAAACGACTCGTCGAGGGCGACGTCGAGGAAATCGAGACCGTCGAGACGGACCTTCCGGCATTCGTGGTCGCGGATCCGGAGTTCGAACCCACCTATCGCCTAGCCGAACACCGGCTCCGACACAAGGAATTACGTGCGGAAACCCGGGAGCGAGCCGAGGAATACGAGGATCTCGTGATAGTTTGGAACCACGAGGATCTCAATCTCGATCCCGACTACATCGGACTGGACGGCTCACCCACGATCGTCTCGGGCGTCGATCCGATTCCCAAGGCGCCCTCCGAACGACAAGCGACGGCGATCGATCCCGACGACGAAGCGGATATGAAAGAACTTCTCGAGGGGGAGATGGGGCCGTACGCGGCTGGTGACTGACAATGGTATCAGTAGATCCCACCGAACACGAAATCGCCGAACTCGGACCGAAGATCAAGGACGTCGAGGATCTTGACGAACTCGAAGAGATGCTCGAACTTGAGGAGGGGGCTGAAGATAGAGCCCCGGTGAAGACCCTGATCGAGAGCCGAATCGAGACGCTCTCGGAGGATGACGAGGACTTCGACCCGGCCGAAGTGGACCTCGAGGAGTTGACCGTGGCGGACATCGCGAACATGGTCCGAGAAGTCGAGGACGTGGAAATCCTCCGGGGGCTGCTCGAACGCGAAAAGGAGGGTAAAGAGCGAAAATCGGCGATTTCTCGAATCGAGAGCCAAATCGATAGTTTGGCCGAGAACGACGGAGAGGAGACGGAAGTCGAATACGTCCCGCCGGAGGAGAAGTATCCCGAACTCGACCACCCGACCTCAGAGAAGCAGTGGGTTGAGGGAACGGTCGGAGGTGAGTACCGTGAGATGTGGGTGTACTGTGAAACCCAACAGGGCGAACTGATTGACGTCTCCAAGGAGATGCTCGGGAAGGCACGAGAGCTGATGAACGGGTACAACGATGAGTACGACGAAAACGAAGGCCTGGTCGCAGTCATCATCGGTTCGGGGATCGCAGATCTCGCCGAGGAAGCGATCGCTTACGGTGCCGACCGCGTTGTCTATCACGAGGACGAGCGACTGGAGCGGTTCCGCCACAAACCGTACACGGAAATCTTCTGTCACATGTGTCGGGACAGCGATTTCACGTGGCGCAATTACCACGAACCGCGTTTCAACATCTTCCCGGCGACGAACAACGGTCGCGACCTCTCGGCGTTGGTACAGGCTGAACTCGACTCCGGGCTGGCGTCGGACTGTTCAGATCTCTACATCGACAGCGCCACGATCTCGAATCCCGCGAAGACGGGGACGCCCGGCGAAAGCAAAGTCTTCGAACGAATCTTGCACATGCCCCGTCCGGATTTCTCCGGGTTCGAGTATTCGACGATCCTCTGTATCGACAAACCCCACCGGGACTTCCACCCACAGGGAGCGAGCGTCATCCCGGGAACGTTCGATCTGCCGGACCCGGACACAGCGCGGGAGGGCGAGATCGTTGAACACGAACTCGAACTGCCCGAGGAATGGTTTCACGTCGACGTCACCGACTACGATCAGCTGGAAGGTGGCGTCGACCTCTCCGGAAACGAGGTCGTCGTCGCGCTAGGGCGCGGGATCGGCGAGGACCCGACGAGAGGGATGGAGATCGGTCTCGAACTCGTCGACGCGTTCGAGGAGGCCGATCTCGGGCTCTCCCGCGGCGTCATCACGGCGTCCTATGAATTCGGCGGCCACGTCGCCGATTACGTCGCCGAGGAGCGCCAGATTGGCGAGTCGGGGCAAGTCGTCGAGCCCGACATCTACATCGCGGCCGGGATCTCCGGAGCCGTCCAGCACAAAGTTGGCATGGACGAGTCCGACACCATTGTCTCTATCAACACCGACCCAAACGCCGATATCCGCGAGTTTTCGGATTACTTCGTGGAGGGTGATCTCTTCGAGGTGGTGCCTCGGCTGACGGAAGCGTTGAACGAAGGCGAGTTTTCCCGCGCGGTCGCGGAGGTGAACGATGACTGAAGAGCACGAGCACTTCGAGGCGGTTGTGGTCGGCGCTGGGCCTGGCGGTGCCGCAGCAGCCGCGACCTTGGCCGAACAGGGCGTCCAGACACTCGTCTTGGAGCGAGGCGTCGACGCCGGCTCGAAGAACGTCTCCGGCGGGCTCATCTATGCCGAGGAGTCCGCACCCTACACCATCGACGGTATCTTCGAGGGCTTCCGCGAAGAGGCCACCGAGCGACCCGTTTCTGAGTATTACATCCACAACGTCGCCGGCGAGAAGGTCAAAACGTTCGATCTCTCGGACATCCACCACCACGACACAGAGTGGTGCGACGCGGTGCTCCGGCGGCGGATGGACTCGTGGCTCGCTGAACGCGTCCACGAGAAGTGCCGCGAGACCGGTGGGGGGCTACTGACCGAGGTTCGCGTCAACGGTCTCCTTCGAGAGAATGGCGAGATCGTCGGCGTCACCTGCGACGAGGTCGATCCGATTCGGGCCGACGTGATCGTCGCAGCCGACGGCGTCAACTCGGAACTGGCTCGCGACGCCGGGTTGATGGATTGGGAGGAGCCCGACGCGTGGTTCCAGGGCGTCAAGGCGGTCGTCGACATGGATCCCGATGCCATCGACGATCGGTTCGACGTACCGTCGGACGACGGCGTCGCGCACCTGTTCTCGGGGGATCTATTCGAGGGGGTTCGCGGCGGTGGCTTCCTCTACACGAACGAGGACTCGCTGTCGATAGGGACCGTCTTCCACCTCGATTCGCTGGCCGAAGAGAGCGCCGAGCCCCACGAATTGCTCGATTCGCTGCTCACCCACCCGCTACTCGATCAGTGGCTCGAAGGCGAGTACGAAGAGCG
>CAZLHT010000054.1:0-7947 GCA_964559185.1 uncultured Natronomonas sp. | reverse complement strand
CACGTCCGCGATCTTCGGCACGTCGAAGTACATGTCGCCGAGCGTCGTCACGCCGTTCTTCAGAAGCTCGACGGCTCCCAGGCGCGTCCCGGCGACGATGTCGTCGGTCTCGAGTTCGGCCTCCGTCGGCCAGATGTCCTCTCTGAGCCAGTCGCCCAGCGGCTTGTCGTCGGCGTATCCGCGCAATAGCGTCATCGCGACGTGACAGTGAGCATTGACGAGCCCCGGCACGACGAGACATCCCGACGCGTCGAGTGTCTCGTCCCCTCTCGCAGTGTCGCCTACCTCGACGATTCTGCCCGTCTCGCGGTCGGCGAGGACGTCCGCCTCGCGGACGGTCATATCCGGACGGAGCACGTCGCCGCCCGCGATCTGTAGCGTACCCATGGAATGTCGTTCGGCGGCGGACCGGTTGAAACTGCCGGGACGCGAAGACGATTCGCCGTCGATCGACCGAATCCCCCGATTTTTGTAACCTTCGCCCGTTCGCTCGCACGTATGAGCGAGGAGCTTCCGAAACCGGGAATCACGGCCGAGCGGACGTTTCGAGTCGAGGACGGTCACGCGACGACCCTCTTTGGAGAACAGGACGAACCGCCCGGAGCACCCGCGGCGGCCGACGCCGGCGACGACGAGTCGCTGGAGGTCCTCGGCACCCCGCAGTTGCTCGCTTCGGTCGAGTTTCTTGGCCGGGAGTCGCTTCATGGAACGCTTCCGAACGGGTTCGGCGTCGTCGGCACGCTCGCGGAGATGACGCATCGAAGCGCGGCTCCGATCGGCCGCGACGTTCTCGTTCGGACCGAACTCACGGACGTGACGGACCGGACGCTCACGATCAAGGGAACGCTGACCCGAGCCGATTCGGGGGGCCCGGTCGGCGAAGTGACCGTTCGGCTTCGGGTCGTTCGACGCGACGTATTTACGAATCAGGTCGATTCCTGAGGGCTCGGTGTCCGGTAGGGCGCGTCTGGAATCGACACTTGGACGCACTCTTGGTATCGGCCGTATAACTATCGGGAGAATAGCCAAACTAGGATGAAATGGATCGCAATTCGGAGTCGAATCTCCCCACAGGATTGGAGCGGTTCGAAGATCCCCAGGTGGTATCTTCGCTGGAACGGGAGGAAGTGACCGAAATTTCGAGTGGTCGGATCGTGACGCCGTCGGGCGTCTTCGACGACGGTCGCCTCATCATTTGCGGAACCGATATCGAACGTGTGACGCCGGATCCATCCCGACAGATACGTGCCAAAACGACGATCGGTGCCGACGGTAAAGTCGTCATGCCGGGGATCGTTGACCTCCACGGGGACGATATCGAACGTCACCTGTTCCCTCGTCCCAGAGCCCGGATCGACACCTCGACCGCGTTGGTTCACGCCGACCGGACAAACGTGGCAAACGGAATCACGACCAAGTTTCACGCGATCGCGTTCGAGAACGATCCCGGCCAAAACCGGACGATCGAACTGGCCCGGGAAATCGCCGAGGAACTCCACGGGACGCCGTCGCTGCTGGGAGACAACCGGATCCACGCGAGGTGTGAGGTAACCGAGAGCACGCGGGCGATACGGAACCTCCTGTACGGTTCCGTCCCCGTCGACATGGTCTCGCTGATGAACCACGTCCCCGGAGAGGGGCAATTTCCCGACTACGAAGCGTTCGAGCGCCGATACGTCGATGGTTGCGGGCTCGCGAACGAGGACGCAAAACGGCTCGCGGAGCGACGGAAGAACCTCCCCGCGGACGCGTATAGTGACCAGATTTCGCTCCTTTCGGCCGCCGCGCGCGACGTCGGCGTCCCGATCGCCTCCCACGACGACGAGACGGCCGCCGCCGTCGAGCGAATGGCGGACGCCGACGTCGCAATCAGCGAATTTCCCGTTTCGATGGAGGCCGCAAAACGGGCCTCCGAGCTGGGATTATACACCGCGATGGGCGCGCCGAATCTCGTTCAGGGCGGGAGTCTCTGGGGGAACCTCGCGGTCGGGGACGCGATCGAGGCGGGAGTCCTCGACGTGCTCTGTTCGGATTATCACCCGCCATCGCTATTACTCGCCCCGTTCGTTTCGACCGGGGAGCCGCTTCACGTCCGCGTCGCCCGCGTTACTGAAAACCCCGCCAGAGCGGCCGGCTTCGACGACCGCGGTCGACTCGAGGCGGGACTTCGGGCCGACGTCATCGTCGTCGATCCCGAGCCGGTCCCGACCGTCGAACGCGCGTTCGTGAACGGCCGGGACGTCTTTCAAGCAAGCGGATCGAATCGCGATCTGACGTGATCGCTATCCGTTTGTCCGGTTCGAACTGATCGGCTCGGCCGTCCGGACGAGCCGTTCGAACAGCGGCTCCAGGTGATGTATTCCCACTACGGCGACGACGTCGCCCTCCGCACGGAGTTTCGAGAGCTGATCGGCCATGTGCCGTTCTCTGCTCGCGTCTTCCAGTTGCGATGCACGGGCCGGGCTGGCCGTGGGAAACGCGCTCATGAATGCTCGGGATTTCCGCACCTGTGCGCGCTCGTCACGAGCCTGTTCGTCGGCCGTATCCGAGATGGACGCCTTGTGAGCTACCGGAACGTCGACCTCCAATCGGAGGGACGTTCGCGCGGCGAGGACGGCCGCGAGCCGACAGACGACCGCGTGTTTCGTCGTCGAGACGACGTTCGATAGCACGTGCCGAACCGTCCCCGGCGGCGGCCGCTTCCGGACGAGCCTCTCGAGCAAACCGCGAAAGAACCGACCGCTGGGACGGTCAATCCCCGTAACTCGGGCCGACGCCGCGGCCTGGATCGCCGCGCTCATCTCACCACCGAAAGGCGGCGGCTGGCGATCGCTTCGCGCGTACTCCTCGAACAGGGGAACGGCCAACCGCGGCAACTCCAGCGCGAGAACGTCCGCGTCGAGATTCTCGACGGCCCACCGCACTCGGTGCGTGCTCGCCGGGTGATCGTGAACCACACCGACGAGTACAATCGATGGTTCGTTTCCCAGTGCGTTATCAGGTACGTTACGGATGTATTCACCGGTTATCCGGGGATCCGCGTCGTTCTCCAGCGCCTCGTTGAAATCCATGCTTACCCGATCGTATTGTCGGTAGGGAATTACTACGTATAGCTCTGACCTTCCGGGTTCGACGCGTAAATTGCACCTACCCGATGGATCGATTGCCTACTTTTTTGAACGATTCTGAACGATCTGTTCGACTTTTTGCCGTTTCCGGTTTCGAATCCTACGGATGACACCGAAATCGTCTGTCACGGCGAAGCGGAAGAGCCAGTCGGAGTCGGACGCGATTCCGAGCCCGATCGACCGAGGTCGCTTCCAGGGGGCACGGTGAGATGGCCGAAAGCACCGCATCCGGAGCCGAACGGGATGCCGAAGAGGTACGATGGGATCGCCATCGAGAACTTCGGGACATCTTCGTGGCGATCACGGGCTCCGAGAAGTTCACTGAAACGCAGGAGCAACAGCTGGCATCACGTTATCTCGTCGCGGAGGAGTCGCTTTCGGAGCCCGTTACGGCTATCGCGAAGGCAGACGGACTCGCCGATACGTTCTCCGACCTTGAGTATACCTCCGATAGCGAGTGATCTCCCTCTGGAACCTCGATGCCACACCGACGCGATTTTCCGCTCGACGTCGAACTGCTACCGACGAATCCGCCCCGGAGTCCGTCTCAGTGTTCTTCGGCCGTCTCGTTCGTCCGCGTGCGATTGAAATTGACGAATGAATACAGCAAGCACGCGCCGACGACGAGCAGAACCGCGATATCCATCACCGGTGCCGCCATCGCCGATCGGAGTAGCAAACCGGAGCCGAGTACGACCGCGCCACCGACCGAAAGCGCCATCGAATAGCCGTGCCAAGACGACTCGTCCGTCCCTTCGTTGACGTCTAAATACGTATACAGCGCGTCCGCGTTCTTCCCCAGTTCGATGATCCCTCGCGGCTTGTTGAACGACACCACTCCCGCCCCATCCATCTTCGGCAGATGACACTGATAGAGACCGACGTAGACGCGCTTGCGTTCGCTCGAGGAAATCTGCCTGACCTCTTTGTCGTTCTCCCACGCTGCGATCTGTTCGGCCACCTCACTCAATGATACCTGTCCGTCGGTTTCGTACAGGTATCGCAACACGTGCCGTCGTCGCTTATTTTTGAGTATCCCGAAAATCTGGTCCAACGGTATCGATTCGACGGGCGGTTCTTCGGTCGATGGCGATTCGGATTTGTCGTCTTGCTCATCCATATCTGCGGCAACGATCCCATCATCGGACGATGATTCGCTCATTATCTGCGTCATTCTTCCACCTCGCTTGCGCCGCTCTCGCCGAACGTTCGAAACCTACCCATATCTTTGTGTGGGTCGTTGCCATATCGTTTAGTTCTATCGATCATCCAGTGGTAATTATCCCGATCCGTTCTTCGCCCCGACGTGGCAAGGAATCGTTTCGACGAGCCGGCCGACGGTCGGATCGCGACCGATCGCGTTACCGAGTGAGATTCGCCGAGGATCGGACAAACGGCTGCCCCCGATTGTACCGGCGTTATCCATGTGCTCCGTCCCCCTGTACTCGTTTTGAATTGGTCGTTGTCATCCATTGTTAGTATGCTGAACGGCGGCTTACCGGACGCCCCCCGATATAATGCCGCTACTATCGTTAATTCCGGTCTTCGGTGTACGACGCGCGTACACGGAGAGACCGGTTTGGCTATTTTGATACGGCGATTTAGTATTGTTATACAGTGTTTACCAGGAATTCGGCAGTATTTTTACATAGAAATTTAATCGATATAAAATATCCGGTTGGGGAGATATCCGGACGGATATATCTGAATACGCATACATGTGCACTGTCGAATATGTTCGATGTACTCGCGTTACTGAGGACGTAACAAAGATTATACGATCTGATTGTAGGTGTATGAGGGCGTCAACTCCAAAAACCGGTTTCAAGAGAGGGTACAGGAACCAGTCACAATGAGCTCTGACGCTGACACTTCTTCGGGAATCTCGACCGATATCGTTTTCGAGATACTCAGCAATACGCGCAGAAGGATGGTGTTATACTACCTCCGCCGGAGCGGCGGATCGGCGACCGTTCAGGAACTCGCCGAACAGATCGCCGCTCTCGAAAACAACGTCGAAGTCGAGGAGCTACAGAGCCAACAGCGAAAACGAGTGTACGTCTCGCTGTATCAGACCCATATCCCGAAATTGGAGAATACGGGTATCATCGAGTACGACGATACGCAGGGAATCGTCCACCTTACCGATCGGGCGATGGAGATCGATACGTACCTCACGCCGACTACGGAATCGACGTACCCCTGGCAGATTCATTACCTGATTCTCGCGGGAGTCGGTGGATTGCTGTTCGTCCTTTCGTCCATCGGGGCCCCCGTGATCGCCGCGATTCCGTCACTCGTTTTGGGAATCGCGCTCATGATCGCGTTCGCACTCTCGACCATCGTCCAGTACTGGCAGTACAGACGAAACCAACGGGAGATCCCCGCGGAGCTACTGGAGCACAATCAGTAAGTTTTCGCTATCGACACTCGTCGAGTCGACAGATACTGCCCGGATCGACGACCATGAATTCCTCGTTTTCGAGGTGGTCCGCCGCACCGGGGAGAATCATGTACTTCCCGCCTTTCATCTCGCTCAGTTCGATAACCGTCAGCGGTTGGCATTCGTACTCAAGATCCGCATGAATATCCGGATCCAACGCGGCCGACTCCCAGGCGTCACCGATCGCGGTTCTCACAGTACTCTCCCCTCACGACACTTGAGATCCGCTCCGATTTTCGCTTTTTCTCCACGCGCCTTCGGATACTTCCCGAGGAACGTTTGATTTTTTTCGCGTGTGTCTCGTCTGGTCCGTACCGGATTTCTACCCGTCTGCATGCGTGGTATGACCCTCCTACTATAAATAACGATTTCGACGGAATAATTACCGGATTGTTACGTCGACGTACCAACAGTGTCCACCCTCTTCGATCGAAATACGACGGAATAATGTCGTCTTACCGGCTCTCTTCGATCCCGAACCACTCCGACGTGCTCACTCGTTGGCGATTTGTCTCACTTTGATCGTGATCGCTCCGGTCGCCGTCGGCTCGTATCGATCGACGCCGAATGTTACATTTCCGTTACGTGGTTTCCCTGGGATGGGGGCGAACAGCTCCTTGAGCGCGTCGAGATCGATATAGTCGAAAACACGTTTCGCTGTTCTCTATGTCGTACCCACGTATCGAACCGAAGGCCGAAAGTTTCGCCGTACTGAGTTCCGTTTCCGTCCGGAAATTCGGAGCCGTTCGGTGGATGATTTTGCGTTCGTCTTCCGTCCGATCTTCCCCTTTCTCGGCGCTGGCCATCTCGGGAACCCTCGGCTCGGAATTTGTAAAAACTCACTGTGTTTTTCGTGGGTTCGTCACCGTGTGTAATTCGTCGCGTTTCGGGTTTCTTCCTCGTCGTCGAAATCGAAACGCAACTTTCCGCGAAAATCAATCGCCGCTCGATGCACCCCTGGTCAACTGACGCATCGTCGCACAGTTTAGACACGCGCTAACCTCGTCGTTGTTATCGCCGAACACACGCCGAAAGCGTTGGGAGACGAACGAGCCACATGCACAACAACGGGTCTCGACTCTCGAATCGGCCACCGTACGCGCCCTGTCGTGATCTGGAACCATCATGAACGTTGTGTTCCGATACGGGCTTTGTTATATCGTCCGTTCTGTGAAGGTGGTCGATCAGGACACTCGCGGACAGATCCCCGTGATCGTTCAACGGCGGTTCTATCGATGCCACCAATCTCCGAAAAATCGATTCCCGTGCCGCGGTTTGGGAGAGCTTACTTCGTTCATCGGTGCTGAACGGACGAAACCGCTATACAAGAGCAAGTGGCAATAATTCCACCGGCAGTTCACGCCTGTCGGCCACTAAAATACAGCCATTCGGAACTATCCCGTATCTGCTCAATGTCATGGATTCACACCACAACCGGCCCCCTCGAACACACCCCCGGAGCACAGATGAGCGCTGACTGGGACGAGATCAGCTACGTGATCAGCTCCTCGTATCGCGTCAAAGTACTGCAGCGTCTCTCGGATTCCCCCGCCACCCCGTCCGGAATTGCCGACGATACTGATTGTCCCATCGCTCACGTCTCCCGCGCGCTGCAGGGATTGCGCGAGCGCGAGCTGGTCGATCTGCTTGTTTCGGAAAACCGGCAGAAAGGTCGCGTCTATGGTATCACTGAACGGGGAGAGATGATCTGGGAGACGATCGAGGCGCAGAACCTGGCTTGAGCGTCCGTGCGACGTCCACTCGATCGTCGATCGGCTCGCCCGTAGGCCGCCGTCCCCGCGACGGCTTTCGATACCATCCGCACGCCCTCTCAATCGTCGTCTTTCGGCACCAGCAGGTCCGGGTCGCGCTCGTACTCCGGTGTCGCTGCGAACTCCGCGATACGTTTCAGGTCGTTTTCAGAGAGGAATTCGGGCATCCATCCGAGAGTGGCACGTATATCGGATAGTAATGGTCTACCTACGGTAACCGGTCGATACGGTCGATGGTAACCGTACGATACGTCCGCTAAGCATATCGTACACGAATGACGCAAGTGACGGATGAAGAGATTCGTACCGGACCCGACGAACGATGTGCGCACGGGACGAACGACATTGAGCGCGTCGAAGATCATCTTTCGATGCCTCCTGGTGGCTCCTTCCCACTCCACCCCGCTCGCGTCGTCTCTCGAGCCGCCGTTCTCTCGGTATCGCGTGCCGTGCGTAACCGGCTCCGGCGTGTGTCGGATCCTCTCCACGGTGAAAAATCACACCCGAACGGATGCCGTCGATCCGTTCGGGGTGGTGGGTAGGGATGGTGGGGGGTTCGGAAGTCGCACCGAAGTTGGCTTCGACTTCCGAGTGAACGATCACG
>CAZLHT010000053.1:0-8126 GCA_964559185.1 uncultured Natronomonas sp. | reverse complement strand
GAAGCGCTCGCCGGAATCGACGTGCTCGTGACGACGTCCCGGCTGAAGGTGACACGTCGCGTGCTCTCCAAAACGGGGCTTGCGATGGTGGGAAAAGTCGGAACCGGAATCGACAACGTCGACCTGGAGGCGGCCGCAGAGCTCGGAACCACCGTCGCGTACACGCCTGGCTTGAATGCGCTTTCGGTCGCCGAGCACGCGGTGACGCTGCTGCTCGCGGTACATCGCAACGTGCGACCGGGACGGGTCGCGCTCGAGAACGGGAAGTGGCGGGACGAGGTTCCGAGTGCCACGCCGGTCACCGATACGACGTGCGGGCTCATCGGGTTCGGGAACGTCGGAAGCCGCATCGCACGGCTTCTCAACGGTTTCGATGCAGAAATATTGGCCTACGATCCGTACGTCCACGACATCGATACTGACCTCACCGGTGCCGAACTCGTCGACTTCGAAACCGTACTCGAATCCGTCGACTCGCTCATCATCGGCGCGGAACTCACGGAGGAAACCAGGGGGATGATCGACCGGGCGGCGCTGGAACGGCTTCCGTCCCACGCCGTGCTCGTCAATTCGACCCGCGGCCCGATCGTCGAGACGGACGCTCTAGTGGACGCCCTCGAGGCGAGCGAAATCGCAGGCGCGGGACTGGACGTTTTCGAAGAAGAACCGCTCTCGTCGGACTCCCCGCTGCTTTCGTTCGATCAAGTCGTTGCCACGCCACACATCGCGGGCTCTTCGATCCGCGCTCGATCAGCGATCGTCGAAACACTCGCGGGACTGATCGACGACAACTTCGACGGGGAAACGCTTCCGGAGCGGTTCCTCGCCGCACGGTCCGGAGAGGTCCGTCTCTCGAAGCCGGGGCAATAATGCGGGATTCGGGGACGCGAGATTCGGGGTACGGTACGACTCGGGGAACGCTATAGCGGCAAAGCCTAACAGGGAGGTGGTGTATAGGCCGGTATGCGACAGCCGATTTGGGTCCTCCACGTCGACGACGAACCGGAGTTCACCGACGTGGTCGGCACGTTTCTCGAACGCGAGGAGGACCGAATCCGGGTTCGCACCGCGACGGGTGCCACCGAAGCGCTGGATCGACTGGCCGACGAACCGTTCGATTGTGTCGTCTCGGACTACGACATGCCCGGGCAAAACGGTATCGAGTTTCTGGAGACGGTTCGCGAAACGTACCCGGATCTCCCCTTCATCCTGTACACCGGAAAGGGATCCGAAGAGATCGCGAGCGACGCCATCTCCGCCGGAGTGACTGACTATCTCGAGAAGGGATCGGGAACCAGTCAGTACACGGTGCTGGCGAACCGGATCGAAAACCTGGTCGCCCAGTTCCGGGCCGAATCATCCCTCGAAACCACCCGACGCCGATATCAACGGCTCATCGAAGAATCCTCCGACGTGTTCGCGATCCTCGACGGGGAGGGACGTTTCAAATACCTGAGTCCGTCCGTCGAGCGCGTGTTAGGATACCGGCCGGACGAACTTCTGGACGATCCGTCAATGGAGTACATCCATCCCGACGATCGCGAATCGCTCAGCGAACAGTTCGAGACCCTTCTCAAGGATCCGTCGTTTCAGTTGACGGTCGAGCACCGATTCGAAGATTCGGACGGAACGTGGCAGTGGATCGAGTCTCGCGGTCGGAATCTCCTCGACGATCAGGCCATCGAGGGGATCGTCATGTACGGTCGGGACGTCACCGAGCGCAAACGCCGAGAGCGCGTGCTGAAACAGCTACACGACGCCACCCGAACGCTCCTCCGCGCAGAAACGAAACAGGAGGCTGCCGACGTGATCGGCGAAGCGGCGGAAAACGTGCTGGGCTATTCGAACAACGTCGTCCGGTTACTCTCGGAGGATGAGGCCAGACTGGAGCCGGTATCGTTAGTGAGCGACGGCCTCCCCCCCGAGCTCGAAAAACGCCCGACGTACGAAGTCGGCCAGGAAACCGCCGGGGTGGCGTTCGAGCGGGGCGAACCGATCGTCTATGACGACGTCAGGGATCTGGTCGACGACAAGGAACGACACGGCGCACGAGCGGGCGCGTATCTCCCGATCGGGGATCACGGGGTGCTCACCATCACGGAGTTCGAACGCGACGTGTTCGACGAGGCGGACGTGCAGTTGGCGTCAATCCTCACCGCCAATGCTGCGATCGCCCTCGATAGAATCGATCACCAACGCGAACAGGAAACCCGATTGGCGATGTTGTCGGAGCTAAACGAGATGACGACCAGATTGTTCCGGGCGGGGACCCCCGAAGAGATCTGCGAATTGACCGCGGAAGCGTCGCGGGACGTTCTCGGGTATCCGAACACGGTCGTCCGACTGCTGGACGAAACTCGGGACGTGTTGGTCCCGACAGTCGTGACCGAACGAGCGCGCGAAGAGCTCGGGGATCGACCCGAGTATCCCGTCGGCGAAGGGACGGCCGGTCGGGCGTACGCGGCACAGGAACCGCTCCTCTACGAAGACGCGAAAGAGCTCAACGACGAGTACCCCCGCAAAGACGGCCGTGGGGCGGTCTATATTCCCATCGGCGAGTACGGCACCATCAGTATCGCCGACACGACGCCGGGGGAATTCGACGAGTCGGACGTCGAGATTGCGCAGATTCTGGCGGCGGCGGCGGAGGCCGCCCTGTACAGGGTGAAGCAACAGGAGACCGTCGAGCGGCAGAACGAGCGACTCGACAATTTTACATCGGTCGTCTCCCACGACCTTCGAAATCCCCTGAGTGTCGCTACCGGCCGGTTGAAGTTGCTTGAAGAGGAGTGCGAGTGTGGAGCCGAACACGTCGAGGGAATCGAAGACGCTCTCGATCGGATGGAGACGCTGATCGACGACCTCCTCGCGCTGGCGTGGGAAAACAGAAATGTGGCCGACCGCGAGCCGATTTCGCTTCGAACGGTCGTCGAGGACAGTTGGGCCAACGTCGAAACTGGCGAGAGTACGCTCGTCGTGGAGGTCGATCGAACGATCGAGGGCGATGAAAGCCGACTGAAACAGCTGTTCGAGAACCTGATTCGGAACGCCGTCGAACACGGTGAGACGAACAGTCGGACGCGGTCCGGTGGCGTCACCGTGACCGTCGGGGAACGTAGCGGAGGCTTCTATGTCGAAGACGACGGCCCCGGTATCCCCGAGGATGAATACGAGACCGTCTTCGAAGTCGGTTACTCGTCGAGTCCGACGGGGAACGGCTTTGGACTCGCGATCGTCAACGAAATCGTGGAGGCGCACAATTGGCAGATCACCGCGACGGAAGGCACCGACGGTGGGGCGCGATTCGAGATTACCGGCGTCGGATTAGCCGCCGAATAGACCCCTAGCGATCGGAGATGTTCTCTCCGAGCGTACCCTCGTATTTTTCACGGTCCTCCTCGGGGAGATACGCGTCTTCCCACGCGTAGATCTGGGGGAAGTTACCGAATTCGAAGTACTTCCGCGTCGTCGGATCCTCGAATTCGGTCGAGAACGGGAGATCGTCGAACCGTTCTTCCATATCCACTTCCGCTTCGACGCCGCGTTCTCGAACGTCGACGAGGTGCTCTATCGAGCCGGCGATGGCCGCTCTAGTGGTCGCGATCGGATAGATGACGATATCGAACCCCATCCGCCCGAGTTCCTCGGAGGGGAGTTTCGGCGAGAGGCCGACGCAGTTGTACAACAGGTGCCCGTCAATTTCCTCGCCGATACGTTCGAGGTCGGCCTCGCTCTCCGGGCTTTCGACGAACGCGATATCCGCGCCCGCATCGAGGTAGTCGTTCATCCGATCTATCGCCTCGTCCAAACTGCCGCCGACGGCTCCGATGGCGTCGGTTCGAGCGACGATGAGCATATCCTCGTTTCGTTCGTCGCGGATATCGGCGGCCGCCCGGTACTTGCCGATCGCCTCCTCTCGGGGGACGATCCGTCGTCCGGCGACGTGACCGCAGCGTTTGGGCGATTGCTGGTCTTCGAGTTGGATCGCCGCGACGCCCGTCCGGGAAAATTCACGAACCGTCCGGATCACGTTGGTCGCGTTGCCGTACCCCGTATCCGCATCCGCGATAACCGGAATGCTCGTCGTCTCCTGGACGTTTCGAGCGTTTTGGACCTCCTCCGTCATCGTCGCGAGTCCGGCGTCGGGATATCCCGTCATCGAAAGTGACGTCCCGTGACCGGTCATGTAGAGGGCGTCAAAGCCGCCGACGATCTCGGCCGCACGCGCGGTCAGGGCGTCGTGTACGCCGGGGGCGACGATAATCTCGTCCGATTCGAGGCGCTCTTTGAGGCTCGTTTGGTACGCCATACTGCCACGGGGGTCGGGGACCTAATGAATGTATCTTCGGGGATCGAAACGCCACTCGCCAACCGATTTCGAACGAGCGGCGACGAACTCACACCGGGTCAAGCCGGTCGTTCTCGTCGATTATCAGTTCCGAAATATCCGACTCCCGGGTAGATTGTTGCGCCTCGATGTTCTCCTGAGCCTCCACGGCCTGCTTCTGGAGCGCGTCGACTCTCGGCACATCGGTGACGTTCGAGAGAAGGACGACCGCCGAGAGCGTGTTGCTATCCTCGCGCGGATTATCGCCGGCCAGCACTTCCGCGCTACCGGTTTGCCGTTCGATCCATCGCCGACCCGCCTCCAGACCCTTTCTGGAGAACGACGACGACGGTCCGCTGATGACGATTAGCGATCGCTCCGCCGTGCTGATTTCGGCGGGACAGGTCAACCGCGAGTTGACAGCCTGACGGATCAACCCACTCACCTTCGTCGCGGAGTCGACCTCGTTCGCCGCGTTCGTCGCGCCGTTCGATTGGAGCCGGCTCAGCAGTCCGCGGCTCTCGCGGTTTCGGTGTTCGGTCTCGGCGTAGGCGACGGTGCTGATCCCGCCCGTCGAGAGTGTTCGGTGAATATCGCTCGAGTCCATGGCGTTCTCCGAGAGGGTCGAACTATCGATCTCTCCCGCCGAGAGCAGCGTCACGATTCGTTTCGCGATCTCCCGATTCGTCCGATCGTATCCGGCCTTCAGCGAATCCTCGCTCGCGCGCCAGACGCCGTTATCGAACGATACGACGTTGTCGGTGCTCTCGGTGAACGACCGAAACGACCTCGCGGCGTTCAGCGACGCACGACCGCCCTCCGAATCGCTCGGAAGTACCCCCAACCCGTACACCGGGACCTCGTATTGCTCGCTGAGCTGCGATCCGATCGCGGGGGCCCCGCCGCTACCGGTTCCCCCGCCCAACCCCGCAACGATCAAGAACGCGTCGATTTCGTATATCGACACCTGATCCATCGCGCGGTCGATCTCGTACTGGTCGTTTCTGACGATCTCCGCACCGAGATCGGGATCGCTGCCGACTCCGTGTCCTTTGACGCGTTCGTCCGTCTGCCCGATGAGAAACCGGTTGTCGCGGGGAAGCCGTTCGAGACGTTCGAGATCGACGCGCGCGGAGTTGATCGCGATCGCCGACGTGATCAGAGATCGATCGGTCTCGTACTCGTACTGGAGCAGCTCGTCTACGATTTTTCCCCCGGCATTGCCGACCCCAATGACGGCCAATTTCATACTAAGGTCACTATCGAACACCCACTTTGTATGGGACCGACTAAACGGCGTGATCGCGGATTTAAGAGCCCCTTACCCCGGAGCGCGTTTTTTCGCCGATCGACTTCCGTCCGACAGATATTCGGCTCGGAAGCCGATTCGCGGGGAAAACACGGCAATTGTGGTGGATTCACGCGCCACCTTCGATGGAGACAGACATCTAAATCGCGGAAGTACGGATGGACCATTGCGAAGGGGTGCCCGTTAGTGTACCCGGTACTGGAGTTCGACGATTCCGTTGGCGCGAGTCGTGCTATCGGTCGTCTCCAGTCGCTCTCGGACGCCGTTCTCACCGAACAGTCTAACGCCGCCACCGAGCAGTAGGGGAACGACGTTCAATCGGAGTGCGTCGACCTGACGCGCCATGAGAAACGCCCGAGCGATTTCCCCACCGCCGACCAGCCAGATTCGTCCGTATCGCTCCTCGAGGCGTACGCCGAGGGACGCCACGTCGTCGTTGACGAATTCGACGGACTCGACATCGGGTTCGTGCGCTCTACGCGTCAGGACGTAGGTCGGTCGATCCCCGTAGGGCCACTCCCCGAAGGAGCGGACCTGTTCGTAGGTTCTCGCGCCCATTACGAGTGCGTCTACCGTTTCGAAGAACGCTTCGTATCCGCCGTCACCGTCATCCGGGGGCTCGGATTGGAACTCCTCGAGCCAATCGACGCTCCCGTCTTCGGTGGCGATGAAACCGTCCACGCTCGTCGCGATATAGAGTCCATCTGCCCAGAGTCCATACCGAGAGTCTGATCCGCTGAAACGATAGTTCCTCGGAACGGGCGCCCGAGACGTGGCGGCGGCAGGCAGCCGTCGAGGGCGTCCCTTTATGGAGGCACCGACCTGACTGAGGGCAATGATAACGACACTCATCGGATCGGTGATGGATCGCGGATTTGCGGGGAGTGAAAGAACGGAGAGACGGCGATGATCGACGACCACGTGAGCGGAACCGTCCCGGAGTGCGACTCGACGACCGCCGCGGAAATCGTCCAGCGGGGGGATACCATCCTCGCAGGCGGATTCGGGAGCGTCGGTTATCCGAAGACGGTTCCGGCCGCGCTTGCCGAACTCGACCGCGACCTCGATCTGACGGTGGTAAGCGGCGGCAACGTCGGCCCCGAAATCGACATCGAGTGCGTCGGTCGTGGGATCGTCACCCGTCGATTCGGGTATCAGAACCGGGACATCTCGACGGCGGCCGCGAACGATGGGCGACTCGCCTATCACGACCGCCATCTCTCGCGCGTCGGCGACGAGGCGCGAACCGGCTTTTACGGCTCGCCGGACGTAGCGATCGTCGAGGCAATCGCGGTCGGCGAGGACTGGTTCGTCCCCTCCCAGTCGATCGGACAGGTTCCGTCCTTCGTCGCCGCCGCGAACGAGCTCGTCGTCGAGGTAAACGAGACCGTTTCACCCGAGTTCCGCACCTTCCACGACGTGTACCTCCGAGATCTACCCCCGAACCGGGGATCGCTTCCCCTCAAGGATCCCGGCGAACGGATCGGTTCCGCGCGCGTACGCTTCGATCCGGAGAAGCTGTCGGCCGTCGTCCGCACCGACCGATGCGATACGCCCTACGAGTTTCGGACCCCGACCGACGCGGATCGAGAGATCGCGGCGAACTTCCTCGAGTTCCTCAGGGCGGAAGCCGACCGCAACCCGGCGCTGTCCTCTCGGATCGCACTCCAGTTCGGCGTCGGCAGCCTCGGCAACTCCCTGATGGAGGCGCTCGACTCGGAGCTGTTTTCGGACCGGGAGCTGGTGTACTTCGGCGAGGTGATTCAGGACGGATTGCTCGACGCGCTGGACGGCGGCGCGGTATCGACGGCCAGCGGGTCGTCCCTGGCGCTGTCGGCGGAGGGGACCGACCGGCTGTTCGGCGACGTCGACCGCTACGCCGACCGTATCGTGCTCCGCAACAGCGACGTCTCGAACGACGCCGGGCTCATCGACCGTTTCGGCGTCGTGAGCATCAACACGGCCGTCGACGTCGACCTTTATGGCCACGCGAACGTAACCCACATCGACGGGACGCGACTCGTCAGCGGCATCGGTGGCGGGGGCGATTTCATGCGAGCGAGCCTCCTCGGGATCGTAGTGTTGGCCTCAACGGCCGACGACGGAGAAATCTCCAGAATCAAGCCCGCCGTCCCGCACGTCGATTACACCGAACACGATCTCTCAATCGTCATCACCGAACAGGGGGTCGCCGACCTCCGGGGGTTGTCCCCGCGGGAGCGGTCGACGGAAATCGTCGAGTCGTGTGCGCACCCGCGGTATCGCCCTGCCCTCAGGTCGTATCTCGACCGCGCGACCGAGAGGGGCGGACACGTCCCGCACGACTTCGACTCGGTATTTTCGTGGCAGGATACGGCGTAGGGGGGTCGCGGAAGGTCGTTGGACGATCCCAGTGGAGGTCGGCATTTCGATCGAGACCGTTGAAGGCGGTTTACTCGATCGGTAGTCACCCTCTTTTGAGCCGAACATCGGAAGGTGCTTCTCCGTGCA
>CAZLHT010000052.1:0-8130 GCA_964559185.1 uncultured Natronomonas sp. | reverse complement strand
TCCTCGAACTCCCCGTCGAGCGGGCTCGGCTGGAACATCCGATAGATCGTCACGGCTTCGACGGAGGCGTCGTGGATGTCGGCCGCCTGTCGACAGACCCAATCGGCGTAGCCCGTCGCGATGCTCCCGGGCTCGTCGACCGCCGAACTGCGAACGGACTGCATGAACTTCCGGTGCCGAAACGTCTCGTAGGTGGTCGAGGCGTCCGGGGGTCGGTCGAAGGTCGGCTCACCGCCGTCGAACGCATCCACCGTCGAGCCGTCCGCGAGCCGGGCCTCGGCGACGTACCAGCTGTAGGATTCGCTCGGATCCGGCGCGTACAGGCTCCAGCGCTGCTGGTCGAGGTGGTCGTAATCGATCCCGTCGGGGACGTCGTAGTCGCCGACACTGCTGGCGCTGAACAGCAAGATCCAGACGAGCACGAGCAATCCGACGATCGTCAACAGCGATCCACAGTAGGCGACGAGATACGAGGCGGCCGCGTCGTTTCGCTCTCGGAGCGATTCGAGCACCCGGCGTTCAACCGGCGGGCGGGCCAGCGGTCCGAGCGCCTCGCGATCGGGCATCCGGCCGACCCACGTCGGGGGGAGCCGGCCTTCGATCGCGTCCCAAAACGAGCCGGCAAGGTACGGTAGCACGGAGGCGACAAGGGCGAGGGGGAAGACGCCGACCGTCATCGTCACCACCATGCCGAGAAACGCGCCGACGTAGGCGAGCGCGGCGAGCGTGCGGAGACGGCCGACGGGGACGAGCAAGAACACCGGAGAACCCACCAGGAGAATCACCCACGCGTAGGTGAGCACCGTCAGGAGCGTCGGATATCCGGCGATAACGTTCCCGAGCAGGATCGTCATCACGTCGTTCGCCATCGCGATTTCGATCGCGTCGCCGGCGTACCAGGTGTCGCCGCCATGTTTCAAGATCGCGTTCGAGAGGAACACGACGAGCGGCTGGACGAGCAGCGCCACGGTCGCGAAACTTCGCACGCGCGCTCGCGCCGAACCGCGTCGAAGGGCATCGACCGACCACCGTTCGCCGAGGGGGGTCACGAGCGCGACGAACAGAATGACGCGCAACAGTCTGTCGCCCCCGTTGAGCACCGCGGGATTTCGCGCCTGCAGCGAGAACAACAGAATCAACGAGATCGCCCCCACGAGTCGCGTCCGATACCCCAGAACGAACGCGATGGCGAGGAGACCCGCCAGGACAAAGAGGAGCTGTTGATACCACAGCGCACCGGAGAGCGCGTGCAGCGAGACGCCCGTGAACTGAGAGTACGTGACCTCGTAGGCGGCCAGCGGATAGGCGCCGCCGTCGGTGTAAAACATCTCGATCGCGCCCGCGCGGTGAACGAGATCGATCAGCAGGGTGCACCCGAGCGCGATACGGAGGGCCGCGAGCGAGCGCGTATCGATCTCGAATCGGCGAAGGACGGCCTCGCGAAGGGCATCGATCGAGCGGCGTCGGGGATCGTCCGTCTCGGTGGCGTCCATGGTATTCGCCCGCGGCAACCTATCGACTGTCACCGCCCGTCTCGCAAAAGTTTTCCCCTACGGCGGTGGGGACGGAGAAGGACCGTCGGTGTAGCGGACGAATGGAAACGACTCGATTACCCCCGTCGATCTTCGAGAACCGTTAGGAGTTCCTCGAGGACTTCCCAGACAAGACGCGGGCGAACGCGGTCGTATGCTCCTACCAGCGGGTGACACCGGGGTTACTCATACCCGTTCTTTCATCTGAAATCCAATAATACACCTCCAATTCAGATATTTGAATCATCCCAACAGTTCGTCCGCGATCGTGTTCCGCAAAATTTCGCTCGTCCCCTCGTAAATCTCGTTGAGTTTGGCGTCGCGGTAGAACCGCTCCACGGGGAAGTCCTTGGTGTAGCCGTAGCCGCCGTGGATCTGGATGCCCTCGTTTGCGACCTCCCTGGAGACCTCCGAGGCGTAGAGTTTCGCCTGTGCGGCCTCTTTGATGTAGTTCTCGCCGGCCATCTTCTTATCCGCCGCAGAGTGCATGAGCAACCGCGCCGCCCGCGTCTTCGTGTCCATGTCGGCGAGTTTGTGCTGGATCGCCTGAAACTCACCGATCGATTTGCCGAACTGCTCGCGCTCTCGGGCGTATGCGGTCGCCTCGTCAAGGGCGGCCTGTGCGATGCCGACGGAGCGAGCCGCGATCGTGATCCGGCCGCCGTTGAGCGTCTTCAGCGCCTGCACGAAGCCGTCGCCCTCATCGCCGAGGCGACGGGACTCGGGAATTCGAAGCCCGTCGAAGCGCAGTTCTGCCGTCGGACAGCCCTTGTCGCCGAGTTTGTCCTCGGTCCCCTCGACGACGAAGCCGTCGTCCTCCTCGGGGCGGACGACGAACGAGGAGATGCCTCCGTTGCCGGCGTCGGGGTGGGTCTTTGCGAACACGGTGACCGTGTCGGCGACCGAGCCGTTCGAGATCCACAGCTTCCCGCCGTCGATGACGTACTCGTCACCGTCCCGTACGGCGGACGTCGCCATCGCGGGGACGTCGCTCCCCGCCCCGGCCTCCGAGAGCGCGAACGCGCCGATGTCCTCGCCCGCCGCGAGCGGGGTGAGATATTCGGATTTCTGTTCTTCGTCGCCGAACTCGTAGATCATGTTGCCCGCGAGTGAGATGTGGGCGGCGACGATAGTCCCGAGTCCGCCGGAGCCCCGAGAAAGTTCCGCGAGAGCGGCCGGATAGGCGTGATAGTCGAGGCTGGCTCCGCCATACTCCTCGGGGAACGGCATGCCCATCAGTCCGAGTTCGGCGAGTTCGCCGACCAGTTCGTCGGGAAACTCATCGGTTTTATCGATTTCTGCGGCGATCGGGACGACCTCTTCGTCGACGAAGTCGGCGACCATCTCGGTGATCTGTTGTTGCTCGTCCGTGAGACTGAAATCCATGTCTGAATCTCCGTCGCTCGGCACTTCATTGTTGCTTCAAATGGTAGGAGAGATCGAGTGTCCATGGTAGAAATGTTTACTTAGTTCCGAGAGTAACCACCACGTATGACCACAGCCGTAAAAGTCGACGATGACGCGAAAGCGCATCTCGAGGAACTACAAGCAGAGATCAGGCTTCGGACGGGACGATCCGTTACACAACAGGAACTGCTGTCTCGACTTATCGACGAGGCATACAACTCCCGAAGCGAAGTCATCGATTCGTTCCGGGAAACGACGGTTCCGCTTTCGACCGTCGAGAAGGAAGCGATGACCGAGGGACGGTTCAGTTCCGGAACGGAAACCGACGAGGAAGATATCGATGAGATCCTGTACGGATGACTGTCCTCGTCGATACGGGCGTCCTGTACGCAGAGCACGATACCGACGCATCGAGACACGATTCGGCCGTACGAGCACTCGAAGCAGTCTACGACGGGGCGTTCGGACAACCGTACATTAGCGACTACATCTACGACGAAGCGGTTACGCTCACACTCGTTCGTGGCGATTCCATTCAGGCAGCAACGCGTCTCGGTGACCGTCTCAGGGGGATCGATCCCTACCCCAAAACCTACGAGTTGCTTCACGTATCAGCCGCCGCGTTTGACGATGCCGTTTCGACCTTCGAACGGTACGACGATCAACACCTGAGTTTCACCGACGCATCAACCGTCGCGCTGTGCGCTCGCCACGGCATCGATGACGTGTTGAGCTACGACGACGACTTCGACGGCGTGGTTTCGAGGATCGAGCCGGACATGGTTTGATAATACAACGCACTCCGAGCCATCGGCTCTCGAACGAAGCGCGCCAAAAAATGAAACCGCGAACCGCGTGGACTGAAGTTCGACCCGCGTGGGTCGGGGGTTTCAGTTAGTTCTGCGCGTTGCGACGGGCCGCGAGCAGCGCAGCGCCGAGAAGCGCGATGAGCGCGATCACAGCGCCGAAGCCGGGCTGATCCTCGGCTTCGTCGTCGGTCGTGCCGTCGTCGTCGGTCGTGCCGTCGTCGTCGGTCGTGCCGTCGTCGTCTTCAGCGCCATCGTCACCTTCAACGGTGACGGTCAGCGTTCCGCTCGCGCTGTCGTCGTCCGTATCGATGGCGTGCTAAAGGTCGCCCTCGGAGAGGTCGGACGTGTCGACGTCCGAGAACTCGACTGTGGTGTCGCCACCGGAGTCGAGTTCGACCTCCTGGGAGTCGACCTCGTCGCCGTCGATCATTAGGGCAACGGACTGGGTGCCGCTCTCGTCACCTTCGTTGGTGATCGTCGCGGACACGGTGACCGTGTCACCCTGCATGACCTCAGCCTCTTCGGGGTCGAGGTCGGAGACTGCGAAGACGGGACCTTCCAGCTCTTCGACGACACCGGACTGCTCACCGTTGTCCTCGAAGTTTTGCTGGCGGACCGTTGCATCGAACTCGGTGCCAGCTTCGACATCCGCGAAGGAGGCCGTTCCACTGAAGGAACCGTCCTCGTTCACGACGACTTCCTCGGCCGTTCGAAGGAAGGCGTTATCGCCGGTTCCGCGGGCCCGGATGTCGATCTCGGTACCGGGCGCAATCGTGGTCGTACCGGTGATCTCAGCGTCTTCCGTTGGCGGAACGATGATGTCACCATCGATCGTCTCGAATTCGATTTCACGATCCTCAACGTCGAGGTTCTGCGAGACTCTCTCGGCACCGTCGTCATCGGCTTCGTACCCATCGTCTCCGATTGCCGCATTGCGGTCGAAGTTGACGCGGTACTTAGCCGAGACGTTGTACGTGACTTCGAATTGCTCATCGACCGGCAGCACTTCGGCGGATCCCTGGCTATCAGGCGACTCGGAGTCTCCTCGACTGACTCGGAGATCATCAGCGTTGACGACAGCAAAGATTCTGTCGTTTTCGCGGTCCATGACAACGTCGAAGTTACCCGACACGTCAGAGGCCGTGTAGTTCAACTCGAGCGGGTCAGCGTTCGCAGCCGCATCGACCTGCTCGTATTCGAGCGAAAGGGTACCATTGTTGGCTGTCTTGTTCAGTAGGTCAGCTGCACTGGTTCCCTCTCCTTGGATGCCAGAGACGCCGATTTCGTGAACCAAGAGGTCGGCAGTACCGGCTCGGTTGTCACCGGAATCACCGATCGAAACCGTCTCAGTCTGCGTGAGTGTTCCGTCTTCCGTGGAGTTCACGATCGCATCAACGTCTGTAACCTCGTCGTCTCCTGGTGCGATACTTTGATCTGCACGCCAGACGGTCATCGAATCCGTCGAACGTTCGGTGAGATCCATCGACGAGACGTCGTAGTCACCGAAATCGGACGGATCGGTGTCCGTGTCGTGTAGCTCGAGGTCGTAGGTGTCGGCAACGAGGGCAGCATCCAAATGGTTCCCATCTGTCGACTGCTCTGCGAATAGGACTTCACCTTGATCTTCGGCAGTTCCGAAGACATTCCCGGTCATCTCATCGATATCTTGCGGGAAGTTATCCGTGGTACCGATGAGACCAGCGTTACGCGTGTTGAAAAGCACCGTGAACTCGTTATCGTCGTTGACCTCGACGGTGACGTTGGCCTCGTAGCCGAAGTCTTCTTCGTCACCGATAGTCAGGTTGAGTTCGTCGTCCGTGGTGCCTTCGACCTGACCGCTGATTTCGACGACATCACCGCGGGTCTCCGTGTAGAGCCCCGCATCGAAGCTACCGTCTTCGTCTTCCGCTTCGAGAACGCTGATTTCTGCGGTGTCTTCTGCAGTCGTGTCAACGGCTTCGAATTCAAGCTCGTAGTCGCCGTCGTCGATGTCCTCGGAGAACGTGACGTCCTCATCGAAGGAGCTAGAGACGCCTTCGAGCAAGATAACCTCGTCGTCGGAGTAGCCATCCCACTGAATGTCGTTGACAACCCCCTCTTCGACAAGGTCATAGAGTGTCGCATTCAGCTCTTCGGCGTCAATGTCTTCATTCGCTTCCGTGACGTTGACGTCGTAACCGCTTGGTCGCGCGGGCGAGTCATACTGCAACTCGATCGATTCACCTGCGCGGACCTCACGGTCGTCGTCTTCGTCAAACTCAACGCTAAGGCTCTGTACAACGATCGAGAACTCAGCAGCACTTGGGTCCATATCGCTCAGAGACCCAGATTGCCAAACGCCGTCATTCCCCAGGAAGCCACTGTCAGAGCCATCTTCTGTAACGTACCTGAGTACGTACTGGCCCTCATCCAGGTTGGAGGTGTCTACAGTAACATTATCGTCGTTGTCCACATCCTCGCTAATCTGGGTCGTTGAGGTGGTCGCATTACCGTCCGTACGGTCCGTTACCTCACGGATCTGGACCGTATCTCCCGTACCGGGAGTCCCACTAACGGTTATGTTGACTTCCTGTCCTTGGAAGTATTCTGTCGCATCTACGCTTGCGTCATTTATTGTAGCGTCAGCCGCGGCCGCACCGCCCGCGAACGCCACCGTCCCTGCGAACAGCCACAGGAACATCAGCGCCGCGAGGAATACCGCACGCAGCTTCGTATTATTGTTTCGTGTCATGTTTCGTTCTTGTTGTCGCACCGCATCGGCGACGGTACGTCGCGTACGACGTGGCACGATCGCCGGCCACGCCGATACTCCGCACTGCCACCATGGGTAGGGGTACGATCAAATACCACACTTGCTTGGTATAAATGCTTTGTGGGGTTCAGGCGGGGATGGCAACCGTTCACAACCCCGGTATCGAGGTCTAGAGCCATTTTCCGATGCTGGAACGTGGCAGAATTCGATCGGGGATCATATATAAACCGCCGTTCTCGGCTTTGGGCGCACTCGAACGGACGCGCCTCGTCCACGTCAAATCGCCGGACTTGTCGACGATCTGCTCGGAGGAGACCGAGACCGACTTCTCGATATGGGTCGCCATGTCGAAGAGCCGGGAGTCCATCTCTTCGGGGGTGGTCACACCGTCCCCTCCAGTTCGAATTCGAGCCGATCGCCCTCTTTCACGCCCCGATCGCTCGTCCACCCGTGGCCGACTTCGAGGACGCACTGCCCCCGGCCGGGATACCGCTGCTCGTTCCCGTCCTCGCCGGGGGTCGGCGGGCGGGCGGGATGAATTGCGGTAATGGTCCCCACCGCGTCGGCGTAGACGATGTCGATCCCGAAGTCCATCTCGCGCATGACGAACGTGCGGTCTGCGACCGACTCGAAGACGAACAGCATGCCGCGATCCTCGGGGAGATATTCGGTGTCGCTCAGGCCGAGAGCACGGAGATCGGGCGTGTCTGCGATCGCCGCCGTCACCGAGCCGAGTTCCTCGCCGCCCGGCGATAGGACGCGGACCTCGGTCGTCCCGTACGATCCGTGGACGGTCGGTTCGTCGTTGGGTGCGTCCGAGGGGTCGGAGCCGTCGGCGGACGGGTCATCGACCGACGTGTCGGTTCCGTTCGTGGACGGATCGGTGGCGTCGGCCGTGGAATTCGAATTCGAGGGCGATTCGGATTCCGGGTCGGATGCGATCTCCGAACAGCTCCCGAGCGAGGAGAGGGCGGATCCCACGAGGGCGAGATAGAGTCGGCGGTTCATCGAATTGCCTCGGAGGGGGCGACGGTGTACATCGATATCACGAAGAAGTGTTCAGGGGTATTTCCGCGACGACGTGGTTCCCATTGTTACTCACCCAGTTTTCACTAGCGCGAGAACGGGTAATACGATTGTGCCGCGCCGAGTGACGCTCGAATGCGGGAGTCCCAACTGGTCGGAGGGCGAATGCCGCACGTATCGGTATCCGGAGGCGTCGTATTTCCGAATGGCAAGCGTTATCGTACCATATCCAAAACCGCTATGTAATGTCCGAATACGCACCCGAACACGACGCGTTTCCGCTGGCCGAGGCGAGCGACGAAAAGCCCCTCGAGGGCGTCACGGTGATCGACGCCGGAAACCTCGTGGCGAGCCCGGTCGCCTCGGGACTGCTCGCCGACTTCGGTGCCGATGTCATCAAACTCGAACACCCCGAGTACGGCGACGGCCTCCGACAGCTCGCCCCGCACAAGGGCGAGGAGGACGTCCCGCTGTGGTGGAAGGTGACCGACCGCAACAAGCGCTGTGTGACCCTCGATCTCTCCTCGCCGGAGGGCGCGGCGGTGTTCAAAGACCTCGCTGCCGAGGCGGACGTCGTGACCGAGAACTACCGCCCCGGAACGAT
>CAZLHT010000051.1:0-8171 GCA_964559185.1 uncultured Natronomonas sp. | reverse complement strand
CGAGTTTAGAGAGGGCGATTCGATCAGCGTCGGTCCGACGCCGCTGTCGAAACTACTCATCGTGGGACAACTTGAAGGTAAAGACGATACGAACAACAGCCTCATCCTTACGATCGATAGGATGGCTGCACCGGCGGATGACGAGCAACCGACTCACTGAACGGCGCGGCCGAGATATTCAAGCGAGAACCGGCCGACGTGGTTTCAATAGATTTGTATCCGAGGGTAAATAATAGCCGGATATGACAGACGATGTCGTCGTGATCGGATCGGGTTACGCTGGTACAGGTGGAATAAAACGGCTCGAATCAGAACTAGATGGCGAGGCCGATCTCACGTGGATCTCGGATGTCGACCACCACCTCGTACTGCACGAGTCCCATCGCTGTATTCGGGATCCGGACGTCAAGGACAAGATCACGTTCGATATTTCGACGATCAAGAGCCCCTCTACCCGCTTCGTTCACAGTCGCGTCGACGGGATCGACTCCGAAGAACGAACGCTCATGCTTGAGGACGACTCGACAGTTGAATACGATTATCTCCTCGTCGGCTTCGGATCGCAGACGGCCTTTTTCGGTATCGACGGACTGAAAGAACACTCTCTGACACTGAAGTCACTTGCCGACGCGCTGGATGTCCACGATGCCCTCACCGACGCCGCTCGGGAAGCCTCTCGGAACGATCCCGCCCAGGTAATCGTCGGCGGTGCCGGGCTTTCGGGGATCCAATCGGCCGGCGAAATAGCCGAATTTCGGGATAGACACCGCGCTCCACTCGACGTTCACCTCGTCGAGGGACTGGAGAACGTCTTCCCGAACAACGACCCGGTAGTTCAGGCGAAACTCAGGAAACTGCTCGAAGAGAAGGAAATCGAGATCCACACTGGCGAATTTATCGGAGAAGTCGATGGGGAAACCCTCTACGTCGGCGAGGAAACAAAACTCAAGCATGACGTCTTGCTGTGGACCGGCGGCATCACAGCCCAAGATGCGGCGGCGACGGTCGACGTCAAAAAGGACGAACGAAGCAACCGGATCAAGACCGCATCGAACTTCCAGACCTCCGATGAGCGCATCTTCGCAATCGGCGACGCCGCTCTCGTTGACCAGCCCGGACAGGATCTGCCCGCCCCACCCACCGCTCAGGCCGCTTGGCAGGCCGCAGAGGTCGCCGGCGAAAATATCGCACGACGAATTCGTGGCCAGCCGCTGAAAAAGTGGGAGTACGACGACAAAGGGACGCTCATTTCCGTCGGCAGTAAGGCCATCGCGCACAACGTCAAGGGAGTGCCGATCGATACGTTCGGTGGCCCAACGGCCAAAATGCTCAAAAAAACCGTTGCCGTGCGATGGATCAACAAGGTCACCGGATTCGGCGACGCCGTGAAGGCGTTCCCCGACATGTAGGGACGAGCACGATTTGCTACTTGGATTCCTCAGGAAGCGATAGATCCGCGTGCCAGCGGTCGACATTCGCTTTCGCTTTGACCCGATCCATTCGCATGAGTAACGTCGCTGCCAGCGAAGCCGTTTTGGCCGCTTTCCGCTGGCCTTCCGTTTGAAACTCGCCCGTAACGCGGTTTGCATAGACCGCACAGACGGAACCCGCGCGCAGACCGTACAGGCCCGCAATAGTCAGGATGGAACTCGTTTCCATCTCCAAGTTGAGGACGCCGGCCGAACGGAGTTCTTCGAGCCTCGATTCGGCGTCAACACCACGATATCCGTCGAAGCCCGGTCGTGACTGTCCTGCGTAAAAGGAATCGGTCGAACACGTGATTCCGAGGTGATACTCGTGTCCGAGCCGCTCTGCCGCGGTCACGAGTGCGGTGATCACCTCGTCGTGGGCGACTGCCGGATACGTCTCCCTGACGTACTCCGCGCTCGTTCCCTCCTGTCTGACGGCACCGGTCGTGATAACAAGATCGCCGATATCGACGCCCCTCTGTATCGCGCCGCACGAGCCGACGCGGATGAATGACTCGACGCCGATCCGAGCTAGCTCTTCGACAGCGATTGTCGCCGACGAAGACCCGATCCCGGTCGAGGTAACGGCGATCGGTTCGTCCTCGTACGAACCCGCGACCGTTCGGTACTCCCGATGATGTGCGAGTTCTTCGGCGTGATCCCATCCGTTCGCGATAATATCCACGCGATCCGGATCTCCAGGGAGCAAGACGGGTCCGGCGATGTCACCGTCGCGAAGCTGGACGTGATACTGCTTGTCGTTCGATCCCTCGCTCTCGTCGCTCATTCGAGGTGTCCCGCGGTGATCGTGTTCGGAAGCAATTCGCCGAGCGTGTAAACTGCTTTCCCGGTCTCGTCTTCACAGATAATCCGAAGATCCATCTCGCAGAACTCCGAGAGTGACTGGCGGCACATTCCACACGGTGTAACCCCGTCGCGACGATCGGAGCTGACGGCGATCCCTTCGAATGACCGATACCCCGCTTCGACGGCCTTTGAGAGTGCCAACTCTTCGGCGTGGATGCTGTTCGAATAGTTCGCGTTCTCGACATTACAGCCGGTGAATACCTTCTCGTCTGTCGTTTCGAGTGCCGCTCCGACGTAGTACTCCGAATACGGCGCGTAGGATAGCTCGATCGCCTCTCGTGCGATTGAGAGCAATTCCTCGTCGTCCATATTCGAACGTCGGCACCGGTGGGGAAATAACTGCCTCCGTGGCGTCACTGTCTCCCGTCGACCGAAGCGTCGATAATCTCGATGACTTGCTCGACTAGGTCGTCGACGGCCTCGCTTTCGGCGTAGAGGCGAATATACGGCTCCGTGCCGCTCGGCCGGACAAGTGCCCACGATCCGTCCCCGAACGTCAGTCGGACTCCGTGTGCCGTTTCGAGGTCGGCTTCCGGAAACGCTTCGGGTAGCTTCGTCTCCAGGGACAACATCACGGCGCGCTTCGTTTCGTCCGGACAATCTACGTTTACTCTCCGGTACGGCCGTTCCTGAATCGACGATCGGCGGTCAGAAAGTCCTCGTTTGGAGACGAGGCCTGCTATAACCGCCGCGCTCGCCGTCGCATCGATCCACGACCCAAATCGAGTGTGAAGGTGTTTCCACGGTTCCGCGGCGAAGACGATGGCCGTGTCGTCGTCGCGTTCCCTCTGGACGGCAGCGATTCCCTCGTGGAGCCCGCCGAGTCGAACGCGCTCGACTTGTCCCCCACCGGCGTGAACCTGCTCGTCGATACGTCCGGACGCGTTCGGCGTGGTGATAACGACTGGGTCGGCGGCTCGACTCGTTTCGGTGTAGTATCGCGCCACGATCGCGAGGACGGTATCCTCGTGGACGACTTTTCCCTCGGTATCGATCGCGACGATCCGATCGCCGTCCCCGTCGTGACCGAACCCGAGATCGAACGGCCCATCGGCGACGAACGCCCGAAGATCGCTGAGGCTTTCGGCGGTCGGTTTCGACCCGCGCCCCGGAAAGTATCCGTCGACGTTCGTGTTGAGCGTTATGACTCTTGCACCGAGCTCACCGAGCACCTGCGGTGTGACGAGACTCGACATACCATTTCCGCAGTCGATGGCGACGTGAATCCCCTCGCAGTCACCGGTCTCGCTGCGGACGTATTCGACGACGGCGGCTCGGTACGCGTCGAGTATATCGAGCCGTCTCTTTTCGCCCCATCGATTCCACTCGACCGAGGACGGTGCCGACTCGACGCGAGATTCAATCCGCCTCTCGTCATCTCGTCCGTACTCCCGTCCGTCGACGAAGAATTTGATTCCGTTATCGGCCGGCGGATTGTGGCTCGCAGTCACCATGATTCCTCGCCGACCGCGACTCGCGTAGGCGAGTGCCGGCGTCGGGACTTGTCCGACATGGACCACATCGGCACCGCCGCTTTGCAGCCCGGACTCGACGGCGGCGGACAGTGCGGGGCCCGTTTCGCGACCGTCGTGACCGACGACGAACTCCGTGCCGTCCTCAGCGGCAACCCGACCGAGCGTCAATGCGAGCGACGGCGTTACCTCCGATCGCACCGAACCACGAATACCGGCGGTTCCGAACAGCTCCATGTCGGATACTCGTACGCAGACTACATTAAACGGCCGTATACGAACGGATAGCGTTACTTTCAGCTCGTGTCCGAAATTCGGTTCGCGTCTGAAAGTACGAATGGATCCCCAACGACGGGCATGAAAGGACGTTGCGGAATGGAATACCGGAGAAGACGGTGTTAACACGGCGGCCTGCCCACTGCACTCCCCCATCGCTGGGCTGTAGACAATGTTCTATGGCATGGGGGTCCGGTTGCGGTATCTTATATAAATGACCGAAGGATCAGGCGATATCTCGGCTGGTATCGATGTCGATCGACGCGGCGAGATCGAGTTTGACCACGTCCGAGAGCGCCCTGCCGCCGCGAAATTTCGGGACGGCAAGTCGATTCTCGATTCGATCGCCCTTGAGTTTCGTCTCGAGCTTGAAGATGACGTCCGCCATGTGCTCCGTCGTATCCCGGAGTTTCGAGACCTCCCGACCATCGAGACAGTGTAAAACGGCGAGTCCCTCCGTGTTGTATATGTGATTCTGCAACTCGTTGAGGAAATTTCGGTAGCGGGCGGGCTCGCGTCGTTCGAGCACGTCGATCGGATCGACGATGAGATTCGACGATTCGGGGAGCGCGGCAGTGAGCTTCGAAGCATTGTCGAGCGGCGCGTCACCGGTCACGTCACGAACCTTTGGCTCGCCGGTTGATGTCGGTGCGTTTCGAATACTGTTCGCGACCGCATCGCTGGTACGATCCAAAGTGAGATACAGCGTTCCCCGCGCAGCGGTCAACTCATAGAGAAACAATTCGGCCTGACTGGCCGGTTCGGCGACAAGGGCTACGATACTCCCCGATGGAATACCACCTTCGAGTTCCCTGTCGAGGGCGGTGATTCCGGTGTCGAGGCGATCGCTCATGGAAAGAAAGGTTCGACGTCACTATCATTAAACCTTCTGACGAGTTTCGATTCGTGATCGAACGCGTTTCATCCATCGACGAGAGTGATAGAGAGGTGGTTTCAAGACGATCCGAATCCGAACATGGATAATGCGCCACGAACATCTGATGCGCCACAATCACCTCATCAGTGCGAAGCAGCTCTCGCGTGGCGACATCGAGGCAGTGTTGGATCGTGCGGCCGAAATCGCGGGCGATCCCGATGCAGTCGCCGCTTCGCACGCGGATACGCTTTTGGGACTACTCTTTTTCGAACCCAGTACCCGGACGAAGATGTCGTTCGATGCCGCGATGAAACGGCTCGGCGGCGGGACCATCGATATGGGAAGCGTCGACTCCTCGTCGGTGAAAAAGGGTGAGAACCTGGCGGATACGGTTCGCGTTATAGAGGGATACGCGGACGCGCTCGTGCTCAGACACCCCTCGGAGGGATCGGCGAAGCTCGCGAGCGAATTCGTCGACGTTCCGATCATCAACGCTGGCGACGGGGCGGGCCACCATCCGACGCAGACGCTCTTGGATCTGTACACGATCCGGGAAAACGCCGGACTCAATGATCTCACGATCGGTATCGCCGGCGATCTGAAATACGGTCGAACTGTCCACTCGCTCGCACACGCATTGACCAACTTCGACGTGGCACAACACTTCATCAGTCCCGAGAGTCTCCGTCTTCCGAGGGGCGTACGTTACGATCTTCGCGAAGCCGGCGCACGAGTCAACGAACACGCCACTCTCGAAGATATCCTCGGAACGCTCGACGTCCTGTACGTCACCCGAATTCAACGCGAGCGGTTTCCGGACGAGAATGAGTACCGTAAGGTCGCGGGAGAGTACCGGATCGACTCGACGCTTCTCGAGTCAGTCGAACCGGACCTCACCCTCATGCATCCCCTCCCGCGAGTCGACGAAATCGCACCCGACGTCGACGACACCGATCACGCCACGTATTTCGAACAAGCGCACAACGGTGTCCCGGTTCGAATGGCCCTTCTAGATTACATACTATGACCGACACCGAACTCCGCGTTTCCAAGATCGAGAACGGTACCGTCATCGACCATATCGCCGATGGACAAGCGCTCAACGTGCTCGCCATTTTGGGTATCCACGGTGACTCCGGCGAGGAAGTAAGCGTCGGTATGAACGTCCCGTCCAAGCGTTTGGGAAGGAAGGACATCTTAAAAATCGAAGGGCGAGAACTGAGCCAAAACGAGGTCGACGTGCTGTCGCTCATCGCGCCCGCGGCGACGATAAATATCGTTCGCGCGTTCGAGGTGATCGAGAAACATCCCGTGACCCGACCCGATATCGTCAGCGGCATCCTCTCGTGTCCGAACGCGAATTGCATTACGGCCGCGGACGAACCGATCGAATCACGCTTCGAGGTGCTAGAAGACGGCGTCCGCTGTGCGTACTGTGAAACGATCATTCGTGACTCGCTTGCGCCGTATATTCGCTAGACGTAGTTGTCGGTCAGGGGGGAAAGCCTATGCCACCGGAACCCGTATATGACACCGTATGTCGAAAAAAATACTCGGCGTCCTTCTCGTCGCAACGGTCGTAATGCTGTACGTAAAGAAACGGTAGGTCTCCAGCGCTAATAGAATCGCCCTTCGATCACTTTTTCGAACGACTTACCCCCCACCGGCCTCCAGTAGGGATATGTACGGCGTCGTGACGAGAAACGAAGCAGAGGCCGCATGGCGGGAGTTCGATCGCGGCTTCTACGAGGTCAAAGACGTCTCGGGACGATCTTCGGATCCAATCGAGAACGCGGTGAGCATGATCTCTTGCTTCGGCGATAACGCCGCGGCCGACGAAAATCCGGACCTCGTCCCGGTCAATCCCGACGGAGGACGTGCGACGCGCGAGCGGAGGTATTTCGACTGGGCTTACGTCTGTCCCTCCCACGACGGCTATCGGCGAGGATTGCTTGAGATCGTCGGTGACTGTGTCGCGGTGAATCCGCACGTCCGGCTCGACGATATCGGATTTCCACGCCCCGAGTACTGCTACTGTGATCGCTGTAACAAACGGTTCGAGTCGTGGGTCCGACGTCGTCACGAACACGAAAACGGACCGCCACCGAAGGAAACGACGATCGAGGATCGCTACGCTTGGAGGGCCGACGTCGTTACGGAATTCGTCCGGGAGGCTTCCGAGTGTATCCCCGGACGGACCTACATGACACTGTATCCAGATCCGTACGAAGGACATCTCTACGAACGGGCGGGGATCGACCTCCCGGCGATCGAACCGTATATCGACGAATTCGTCGTTCCCCTGTACGACATCCACTACGGGACGACGTACTGGCTGGAGACGATTGCGATGGGGTTCGTGGATCGCCTTTCGACTCCGTTCAGTATCGAACTGTACGCGGTCGACGTCGAGATCGATAACCTGATTCACGCGGTGGAGGTTGTCGATAAGTACGCCGAGTCCGTGCTATTTGGATACGACGCCTCGAACGCTCGAGCTGCACTCCGTCGAATGGGTGACGACGCTCGGGAAGGCGTCGAGTGGTAGGTTCCATTCGATCGGCACGAACCGATCGGTCCCTACGAAATGGACCGTGCAGCCGCAATAAGGTCGTCTCTATCCGCGTGTCCTCCGGTACGTGGGCCGGATCGAACCATCGCGCGGCAGTTATCTCGTCGTCGGGATCCGAAACCGTCGTGGCGGTCGTCTTCGCAATCGCGCGGAAGACGGGAAGCAGTCCCCAGGTGGTATAGCCGCTGCAACTGATCTCGACGCGGTTCAACATTGCGAGTCCCCGATAGGTCGCCTCGATACCCGCCTCCTCGTCGAGTTCCCTTTCTGCGGTTTCCCGGAACGACTCCGAGCCGTCGACACCGCCACCGGGGAGAACCCAGAGGCCGACGCCGTCGTGTCGAACGAGGAGAAGATTGCCGTCCTCGCGGTGGACGAGCGTGTGTGCACCGTACGGCGTCCCATTTCGTCGGATTCGCGTCACGAGCGTTCGAAATCGATCTCTGGAAACGCGCTTTCTGTACGTGTGCTGAATGCATTCGTCGTCGTACGTCTGAATCGTCCGGTGGTGGGCCTGTTCGGCGGCCTGTTTGGCCTCGTCAGCAAGATACACAGACCGTCAATGCGTGTCATTAGAACCACCTTCCCTCGGAGGTCGTTCGCTCCCTAACCGCGGGAGAGCGAATGTGATGACGGAG
>CAZLHT010000050.1:0-8323 GCA_964559185.1 uncultured Natronomonas sp. | reverse complement strand
GGCAACCTCGAGCGCAAACTGGCGGAAGCGAGAATTCCTCAGACCGTCGAACTCTACCTCTCGAAGGCGCTCGCGATCGGCGTGCTCGTCGGCCTCCTGTTGTGGACGATCGGGACGTTCCTCGGGTGGATCCTTGTCACATTCGTCGTAACCGACCCGCCGATACTGCTCGGATTGCCGTTTCCGGAACCGTATCTATCGACGGTGAACGAGCTGAAACTGCCGTTTCTCGTGTTTTTCTCCGGATTTGTCTTCGGCTCGATCGGTTTCGGGACCGGATTCGGCGGCACGGTCGCGAAACCCTACCTCGTCGCCGACGCCCGCAAACGAGAGATCAACGTCTTGCTCTCGGATTCGGTTTCGTTCATGTACGCCTTGTCCGTCGGCGGGCTCAATCAGCTCGAGATACTCGAGGCGATGGCGCGGGCAGACGACACCTACGGCGAGGTGGCGAGGGAGTTCCAGTCGATCGTCCTCGAGACGGAGTACTTCGACACCGACTACAGAACCGCGATCCGGAATCAAGCCATGCAAACTCCCTCCGAGGAGCTCAGCCAGTTCCTCACCGACATGCTCTCGATAATCAACTCCGGGGGCGACATGGAACGGTTCCTCGAGGATCAAAAGGAAAAGCAGATGCGAACCTCGAAACAGGAACAGGAGACGGTTCTCGAGACCCTCGAACTCTTCGGGGAGATGTACATGACGCTGTCTTTATTCCCGTTACTTTTGATCATAATTCTCGTCATCATGTCGATGCTTGGGGAGTCACAGGATACTCTGCTGTATGGGACCGTGTACGGGTTAATCCCACTCGTCGGAATCGGATTTCTCGTTCTCGTTTCGACGGTCGTACAAGACGAGGTCGGGAACGGTTACCTCCGTATCGACGGAGACGTCGCCGACGAGTCGAATGGTATGTTCGACCTGGGATTGATCGACGCGTACACCGGTCGATTCCCCCTTTTCGAACGGATCAGATCTCGAGAAGGGACCCACGTTATGATGGGGATCCTCCGACGGCCGGATCTGTTCTTTCGGGACTACCCGCTCGCCGTCCTCGCGATCACGCTGCCGGCGTCGCTTGTGCTGGTCGGGTTCACGGTGCTGTCGGGGCTTGCACCAACGACGCTCGAGGGCATGATCGACGCGCCGGTTAGGGGTACCTTCTTCTGGTTGTACGTCCCGCTGTATCTCAACCTGGTGCCGCTGACGATTTTTTACGAGTGGAATGTCCACTCGCGACGGTCGATCACCAACAACCTCTCGGAGAGCCTTCGAAAGCTTTCGAGCGCAAACGACACGGGAATGACGCTCCTGGAGTCACTGAAAGTCATCGCGGACACCTCCTCGGGTCGACTCGCGAACGAGTTCCGGGTGATGTACGCGAAGGTGAACTACGGGACGAGTCTCAGAACGGCCCTCAGAGAGTTCAACAACAGCTACCACATCCCGCGGCTCGCTCGGACGGTCAAATTGATCTCGAAGGCCCAGGAGGCGTCGAGTCAGATCACGCAGGTGCTGTCGACGGCCGCACAGGCCTCGGAGAACCAAGACGACATCGAGCGCGACCGGAAATCTCAGACCCGGATGCAGATGGTCATCATCATCATGACCTACGTGACGCTCTTGGGGGTAATGGCGCTCTTGAAGGTCGAGTTCCTCGATACGATGTCCGCGCTCGTCGACACCGCAGAGAGCGGTGGAGACTCCCCCGGCGTCGGCGGCGGGTTCGGCGACGGACTCGACGTCGACGAGTTGACGATGCTGTTTTTCCACGCCGTCACGATTCAGGGAATCATCTCCGGCGTCATTGCGGGTTACATCCGAGAGGTGAGTATCATGGCCACCCTGAAGTTCGTGGTCGTACTGCCGACGCTGGCGCTGGTGGTGTTCATGCTAATATGAGGCGAAATCGTGGCCAGACGACACTGGATTTCGCCATCGGAACGAGCGTCTTCCTGTTGGCAGTGGTGTTCGTCATCATGTACGCCCCGACGCTTTTCGATCCCTTCGCGGGCGGGACGGGGGCGAACCTTCTGGTCGCCGATCGCGGGGCGACGTCGCTTTCTGGCGATTTTCTCGCCGTCTCGACGGCCGAACCGGGGACTCTTTCCGTGACGTGCGTCGGGGCATTCTTCGACGTCGGTCTCGACGAAGCGGTTGGGGATTCAGAGTGCGATGGAACCGACCTCGGCGAGTTGGACGATCCGGACGGTCTCGATGAACTGCTCTCTCTCGACGGTCGTAGTGCCTCGGTTACCCTCCACGAACTCGACGACCCGGCTTCGATCCCGGCCCAACCGTCGTGGGCGGACGGCAAGTTGACCAGATCGAACGGCGACTCGGTTCGGAACGACGTCGCCGTCGCGACCAGGACGGTCTCGGTCGAGGGGCGACAGTACCGATTGACGGTGCAGGTGTGGTAGCATGCGGGGACAGGCACACACGCTCGAGGCGTTCGTCGCCGCGGTGCTCATCGTCGGCGGATTGATCTTCGCGACGCAGGCGACGGCCGTGACGCCGCTATCAGCGAGTACCTCGAATCAGCACATTGAAAACCAACAACGAGCGACCGTCGAGGGATTGCTGGAGACGTCGGCAAAGGACGGAAACCTGAGCGAAGCGGTCCTGTACTGGGATCCAGTCAATGAAACGTTCGAGGGCGCACCCGAAGAAGAGATATACGCCGAAGGGTCACCCAACGCGTTCGGCAGAGCGCTCGATCGAACCCTGTCACAGCGTCAGATCGCGTTCAACGTAAACGTCCGGTACTCAAAGGGGAGTGACTCGGCCGTCGAACCGATGGTTCGGATGGGCGAACCGAGTCACAACGCTGTCGCGGCGACCCGGTCGATCGGATTGTACAACGGCTCGAGTCTTACCGGCGATGTCGCTGGAACGTTGCACGAAATCGACGACGATCCCGATACCGAGTTCTACGCGCCGGACATCGAAGACGGCCAGCTCTACAACGTCGTCGAGGTGGAGGTGATCGCGTGGCGGAAGTGAACGACCGGGGGCAGCTTCTCCTGATCGCCGGCATTTTGCTCGCGGTGGTATTCGTCGCTCTGGCGCTTTTGGTCAACGCGGCGATTTACACCGAAAACGTGGCGACGCGTGGGGGCGATTCGGCGGGCGAAGCGTTGAAGTATCAGGCCGAGGTCACCGATTCGGTCGGAAAATTGATCGACGCCGAAAACGCCGAGGGAAGACACGACAATCGTAGCGATATTCGCGGCGCTCTCGGAGACGGAATCGACTCGATCGACGTGGTCACCGATCAAAACCACCTCAGACGTGGCGCGGCGACGAGGATCGAAACGGGGAGCGTATCCGCGGAGAACACGACGGACGGGGTGTTGATCCGACAGTCTGATTCGAGTGAGATCGCCAACTGGACAGTGGACGATGCGTCCGGCGTCAGAGCGTTCGAGATGGAGTTCGAGTCAGGGAGCGTGGAAAGCGAGCCGTTCAATATCACGCTCGGCTCAACCGAGCTCTTCATCTACGAGAACGACACGAACGACGATCTGGTCGTCGCACGGGATACGGTGGGCAACGAGATCTGTAGTGCGGACGCGGAGGAAACTGTCCGGTTCGAAATCACCGACGGTCGGTTCGGGGAGAACCCGTGTCGATTCGAGTTGTCGGATGTGGACGAAGTGCGTCTCCAGAACAACGGAAGCGTGAACGGAGGGTACGATGTGACCGTGGCGACGAGTGACGCGGAGGGGTTCCCCGAGGGGGTTAGAGCGACCGAAGCGATCTACAGCGCCGACCTCGGACTCCGCATAAACACTCCAGAACTGCACTACCAGACGACGGTTCGTGTCGCTCCGGGGGAATCCGATGCGTAACGACGATCGGGCCGTCTCGGTGACGGTCGGCTACGTTCTGAACGTCGCCGTGGCCGCGATGTTGATCACGGGGCTGCTCGTCGGTGGTGGCGGACTCGTAGAGAGCCAGACGAAACAGGTCACGTCGGACGAGTTAACCGTCATCGGCCAACAGCTCGCCGACGAGCTGTCGAGTGCCGACCGGCTGAATCGATCCGGAGAGACGTCGACGCTTTCGATCCGGAGTGAACTACCCCGACGGACGGCGGCCGGCGGCTACACGGTCGATATCGAGGCAAACGGAGACGGCGGAACGATCGAACTCCGGACGAATTCCCCGGAAGTGATCGCAACGGTCCCGTTCCGAGTCGATTCGGATATCCGAGAGGGACAGGTCGCTGGCGGTCCGGTGCGAATCGAATACGACGCCGCGAACGATCGACTTGAGGTGGTGTCGACATGACCGACCGCGCCGTGAGCGACGTCTTGGGGTACGTGCTGATATTTTCCTTGATCATCGCCACCGTCGGGGTCGTCACGAGCATCGGTTTCGGCACGCTCGACGACAGACAGGATGCCGAACGGATCAACAACGTCGAACGAGCCTTCGACGTCTTCGCTACGAACGTCGAGGACGTCTACCGGGAAGGGGCCCCGAGCCGGGCGACGGAGATACGACTCGCCGGGGGGACGATACGGTACGGGGAGCCGGTGACCGTGACCGTTCGGAACGCGACCGATACGAGTATCAACAGTACGATGGAGTTGACACCGCTCGTCTATGCCGAGGGCGATACCGAGGTCGTCTACGCCGGCGGGGCGATCATTCGAGGGGAATCCGCGGGATCGGCTATGTTGCGAGAACCGCCATTCGTCCTCGAAGTCGACCGATCCATGTTTCCGTTCGTCAGAACCACGCGGGGGGCAAGTCGTCCGGACGTCTCGCGGGACGGCACCGTCAGAATCGAGAGCAGACGGACCGACGTGAACGAAACGACCCACCCGGACCTACGGGAGGGAGGGAAAATGGAACTCGTCGTCGACTCGCCGCGCGAGACGGCATGGAAACGGTATCTTCGATCGGAAGCCGATCGCAACGCAGCATGGGAGTACGACGAGGCGAGCAACGCACTGCGGTTCACGACCGACACGGTTTCCGTGCCGCGGTTCCGCGTTCGGCTCCGGTTCACGGAATAGGGGATTCGTTTTCACATCCACCACGGAAGGAGGGCGTCATTCGACCGCTACGGCGATGGTGTTTTCGCTCACATGTAGATACTTGATCGAATCGAGATCGATGTCGGGTTCGAGACTGTCCATCGCCGGATCGTGGTTGAAATTTCCGTTCTGAAAGCAGAAGCTCTCGACGATGATCGAGCCCGTTATGTCGATCGAGTTGCCGCCCCCACACCCGTTCCCACCACCTTGATCGCCCTCCATACTCGTCTTCGGCGCGTAAATCCCTCCACTGTACTCGAAATTCCCGCTTATTTTGATCGCGGAAACGTCCGAATGAACGTACAGGATGAACTGTTCGGGATCGCCGTCCGCGTTGATACTGTCGCCGCCACCCCAACTGATGTCGCCGTCAATCATGAGATACACGGTAACGTTCCCGTCCCCATCGACGTCGATGTCGCCGGTTCCGTCGATTCCGTCGGTAGAATCATTGACGACGATATTGACGTCTCCGTCGCTGGTATTGATATCGAGGTCGTCGAACTCGTCGGCCGTTTCGGTGTAGTACGTCCCGGCGTCAAGCGTTCCGGTGAGATCTTCGCTACAGTCCCCATCGACGCACTCTTCGATCCGTTCTTCGATGCGGTCGCTAGCCGAGGGGGCGACGATGCCGTCCCGATTACTCTCCGGGAGCGCACCGTCGTTTTCGATCTCCTTTGCCGTCACCGCTTCACCGAACGCCGGATCGAATGAGACCGTGAGATCGACGACGACCGTATCATCGTCGCCGTCCTCGCACGTCTGTTCAAGAGTGCCCCGTGACCGCTCCCGGAAGAACGATTCCCAGCCCTGGCAGTACTGGCTCTCGATTTCGACGTAAACGGTCCCGTTCGTGAGCGGATTGACGAACGTTTCGTTCCTAGAAGCATTAGGATACAGCGATCGTCCGTCGATGTCGGAGGAGACTGTTCCCCTGACGTCGCCACTCGCGCTACCCCGACCGGTTACGTTTATGATCGGAAACGTCAGTGTGTCAGCCCGGTAGTGGTACTCAGGCGGAGAGATCATCCGAGTTATCCCGTCGGATCGACCCCAGACGCCGCCACCTTGATAGGCAATCTCGGTGTCGCCGCTTCGATAGACGAGCGCGCCCATCGAAACGTTGCCCACGTATATCCGATCACCCGTTCGGTTGGCGTACACCGAGACGTTACCCGCACGTTCGTCGATCCGTACGTCACCTTCGGAAAGTCGACCCAGCGCGAACCGCTGGTCACCGGATTCGCCGAGACCGACGAGGCTCGCCTTCGAACTGAACTGCGCCATCGCGTTTTCGGTCTGGGACCGCTCGGCGTCCGCGCGGGTGTCGCTGAGGGCGGTCCCGCCGACCAATAACAGCGCCGTCACCGCCGTTATCGTGATGCCGAGCAGAAGGATCACGCCGAGTGGACTGGACACGCCGCGGTCGCTCATTCTCGGAAGTATCCATCCCGCCCGTATCAAGCTCCCGTCAAACTCAAGGCTCGATTTACTCGGATGGGCATTTATATACCCGCGAGATTGAAGGGGGTGGACCCTGTGTAGCCGGTATGGACATCGACACGGACGAACTTCTGGCGTCGCTGACGCCGCGCGAGGAGAATCCGGCGATCAAGACGTATCAAAACACCGTCTCAGTCGCCTGCCCGGCGTGCGAAAAGCCGTTCGACGATCTCGTCGTCTGCAAGCAGAACCCGACGAGTCTCAACCTCTCGAAGCAGCTCGATCTCTGCGTCGGCGTCGAGGACGAACGGGCGTTCATTTTCACGCACAAACCGTGATCTAAGAAGGCCAAATCGGACGGAGGGGCAAATCGGAGGAATCGGAATCGAACGAAAGCGGAATCCGATCGGCTTACTCGGATGTATCCGTCCCGGCCCACGGCCCGATTCCGAAGAGTCGACCGAGGGCCCAGCCGATCAAAAGCGGCGTGACGATTACCAATCCGCCGAGACCCACGTATCGAACGGGCGGCGGTTCGAGCGCGAGATAAAGGAGATATATCGAGCCGACGAGTGGCCAGGCCGCGTCGAGAAACGATCGAAGACGTTCGAACATGGTCAGATCTCGTTCCACTCGGTGGTCAACGTTCCGGAGGGATCCGGCGAAAGCTTCCCGAAGCCGTCGTCCAACCGCGAGCGATCGCATCCGTCGGAAGCATCTAAAATTTTATCTCTACCGATTCGGAAATGGGCGCTATGGAGACGTTACGGACGGTAGGGCTCGCTGGACTGGGGATCGCCCTCTTCGTGGCTCTCATCTCCGCCAACGCGGCCGTCGCACTCGATCGGACGGCACTCGATTCGGAATTCACGAAAGAGACCGCGGCGGAGGCGGAACTGTACGGGACGTTCGCCGAGGAGTTTCGCAGCGGGATCGCCACTACGGCACCGATGGACGAGGAAGGGTGGCCGCTCGAGCGGTCACGAGAAGAGATCCTGTCGGCGGCGCTCACGGACGAGTACGTCAGATCGGAGGGAGAGGAGAACATCGATGCGCTCTACGCGTACCTCCACGGCGAAACCGACGAACTCAGCCTCGAGTTCGACACCGAACCGCTCGTCGATCGAATTGTCGCCGAAGTCGAACCCGACGTCGAGACGCTCGAACTCGACGCGATGATGCCGGGGCAAGAGGAGATCGACATGGTACCCGCCGGGGCCGAAATCGAGACCATGGCGTCGAGTCGGGCGGCGTTCGAGGACGCACGCGCGGAATTCAGGGCCGATCGAAAAGCCGAGATTCAACGGGAGACCGAGCGCGATCTCGGCGACGAGGAGTTGGAGGCGCGACTCGAAGCGTCGATGGACGACATTCGCGACGAGATGATAGCGGTCCTAGACGCGAGACTCGAAGGTGAGTTCGAAGGGTCCCGGTCCGACCTCGAAGAGCCCGTACGATCACTGCAACTCGCTCGAATCGACGCGCTGACCGGAGAGATGACGTACGAAGGGTATACGGAAACGGTCGAAACCGAGCGAACGGAACTCGAAGAAACCTTCGTCGGGGGTTTCGAGAGCGAGATCGATGAGGAGTACCCGGACTCGATAGAGATTTCCGAAGGGTTCGGCGAAGAACAAACGGAAACGTTAGAAACCGCACAGAGAGGCGTTTCGATCGTCAGCGCGCTTGCGTTCGTCCTGCCGGTCGTCGCATTGGTGGTCGCCGGCGGGATCGGCTATCTCGCTTCGCGATCGATCGCGGCCATCGAAATCGGAGCCGTCTCGCTTCTCTCGGGGGGAATCGGCGTCTTCGGGTCGATCCTC
>CAZLHT010000049.1:0-8554 GCA_964559185.1 uncultured Natronomonas sp. | reverse complement strand
GAAGACCCAAACGACGAGCGGACGCGGTATCTCGAGTTCGAAAAGTACGAGGGCGTCGCGGAGGGGCGGATGCAGGCGATCGAATCTGAACTCGAATCCCGTGACGGCGTGTTGGAGGTTCGCCTCCACCATCGAACCGGTCGAATCCCCGAAGGCGAGGACATCGTCTTCGTCGTCGTGCTCGCCGGTCATCGACGGGAGGCGTTCGCTGCGGTCGAGGACGGAATCGACCGCTTGAAGGAAGAGGTTCCGCTGTTCAAGAAGGAAGTCACCGACGAGGACACGTTCTGGGTTCACGAACGAGCGTGAGCGGACGGGAAAAACGCACTCGATCCGGAATGATACGGGGGTGGCCGCCCTGCTAGGGACAGATTACTTCTGGATTATTTCCTTCGTATAAAAATGAATAAAATACTGATAAGTCTGTATAAAACGTATTGAAACGTTTGATGGTGTATTAAAATGAATCATTTTTGTAAATTTATCCCGAAGCGAGGCGAATCGATCCGAAGTTTCGGCCCTTTATATACCCCTGCAGTATCAAGGTGATATCGAGGTGCCAAACATGAGCGTCACAACGGAACCCTCCACCAAAAGCAAAGAAACGCGGCTCCGCCGGTATCTCAGCCGGCGCGTCGAAGACGGCGAAGTCTACATTAAAAGCAAGTTCATCGCGGACGATGTCGACCTCACGCCGAAGGAAATCGGCGCTCTGATGGTGAAGCTCCGCGATTCCGCCGCCGAACTCGAAATCGAGAAGTGGTCTTACACGTCCGCGACGACGTGGCGCGTAACGCGAGGCTAATCTAAGCCACCGACGTAATCCGCCCAATGGGGGCCGCCCGCACATCGTCCTCGTCGAGAGATCGCAGCCACCTCCCTTCGATTGACCGTTCGTCCCCAGCTGACCCCGCAATTCCGTTTTACTCGGAGACTAGATACGTGATCCCGTTTCGATCGACGAACTGAACCGACACGAATCCCGATAACAACCAGCAGACTCCGACGCTGCCCGGGGGTTTATTCCTCCGACACGCTTCGATTCGAACGATGGACCTCCCCCATCGATCGTTGGATCGCGCCGGACCGTCGCCGGAATCGCTTCGTCAGGTGTTCCAGACGACCGATATCGAGCGAATGGAGGACGGTCGGCTCATCTATTATGGCCACCCTCGAACCGACGTTCGCCGGCTTGAACGCGAGGTGTGGCCGCTGTTCCGAGAATACGGCTACGAGGTCCGATTCGATACGGTTCGGGACAGCGAACCGGATCCAATTACAGGCGTCGAGATTGGCGAGACGCGCCGCGCTCTCGTCGCCGACCCTCGACGAACTCGAAGCGGCGTTCCGTGGACCAACCTCGTGATGTTCCTCGCGACGGTGCTCACGACGCTGTACGCCGGAACGATCTGGTATTACCAGCCCCTCAACGCTCCCCGCGATCTTCTCGCCGGATGGCCGTTCGCTGCCGCGGTCTTGGGCGTTCTCGCGGTCCACGAACTCGGTCACTTTGCCCTCTCGCGGTACCACGACGTCGACGCGAGCCTCCCGTATTTCATTCCGGTACCGAGTTTTATCGGGACGTTCGGGGCGCTGATCTCGATACGAGAGCGAATTCCGAACCGAAAGGCCCTCTTCGATATCGGCATCGCTGGCCCGTTAGCCGGCCTCATCGCGGCAGTGGTCGTCGCGGTAATCGGTCTCCACCTCGATCCGGTTCGGGTCCCACTGGAGGACCTCGCGAGCGAAGAGTTGGTCACGATCGAACTCGGATATCCGCCTCTTCTGCGCTTTCTCGCGTGGGCGACCGGCCAACCGCTCACCTATGAGTCGCCGGAACTCGTCGCGAACCCCGTTATCTTCGGCGCATGGGTCGGACTCTTCGTGACGTTTCTCAACCTTTTACCGGTCGGCCAACTCGACGGGGGCCACATGATCCGTTCGATGATCGGCGAACGCGCAGAAACCGTCGCTCCGCTCGTTCCTGCCGCCCTCTTCGGGCTGGTCGCGTACCTGCTCGCGTTCGCAGACGTGAGCACCAATGCGCCCTTCCTGTGGGGCTTTTGGGGACTCGTGACGATGGCACTCGCGTACGTCGGCCCTGCGATGCCCATCTTCGAGGGGTCCATAGGCTGGCCGCGCATCGCGATCGGCGTCCTGACGTTCGCTCTCGGGATGCTCTGTTTCACGCCGATCCCGATCGAGATCATCGGTGCGTGAACCCGCGATCCTCGAGCGTCTCCCCGTCCATTCTGACGCCGTCTTCGGTGACGGTCCCGATCCGCGTGACGTCAACCGCCGTCGCCGCCTTCGCGGCCGCCAGCTTCGATTGGGGGATCGCACAGACCAGTTCGAAGTCCTCGCCGAAGTGGACGCCGAGTTCGCGTTCGTCCGCCGGTCCATCGGCGATCGTCTCGACGGACGGATCGATCGGCACGTCACCGTAGGCGATTGACATCCCGCACTCGCTCGCCTCTGCGAGCTGGTGAAGCGATCGGGCGAGCCCGTCGCTCGAATCCATCATCGCATTCGCGTACCGTCCCAGCGTTCGGCCGGCCCCGACGCGCGGTTCGAACCGAAAGAGATCGTTCCCCCGGTCCGCCTCGCCGGCTTCGAACAGGCGTACTGCGGCCCCGCTCCGGCCGAACGTTCCCGTCACGCAGATCGAATCGCCCGGTTCGGCCCTTGATCGATAGACTGGATCGTCGGTACGCCCGACGGCAGTCGTCGAGACGGTGAACTCCTCGTGGCCGTCGAGGTCGCCGCCAACGTACGACGCACCCGAAATCGCGCACACGTCGGTACAGCCACCGAGGAACGCCTCTATCTCAGCCGCATCGAACTGTGGTGCGGCGTACACCGCGAGGGCGGCGGTCGCCTCCGCGCCCATCGCTGCCACGTCCGAAAGCGACGCGCCGACCGCCCGCCAACCGGCGGTATAGCGGGTCACCCCCTCGGGAAAATCCGTCGTCTCGTGGAGCATGTCGGTGGTGAGAACGAGGCCCTCGAGCACCGCGCAGTCGTCGCCGGCGTCGGGAACGAGATCGCCGACGAGCGAGAGCGCCGTCCGTTCGTCCATGTCGGGCGATCGGTCGCCCGCCCAATAGACGCATCGGTGTACCGTGATTGCCAAACCGATCGTCACTCGACGTTCGCACCTCTTATTGGACATCCGGACGTTCCCATCACGGCATATCAACAGCGTTAAACACGCCGGAGCGGAAACAAAACGTAATGACGACGCTCTACGACGTCCCCGCCAAGGACCTCATCGAGGCGGTCGCAGAGAAGATCGAATCCGAACTCGAACCGCCCGAGTGGCTCGAGTTCGCGAAGACCGGAGTCGACCGCGAACTCCCGCCGGAACAGGACGACTTCTGGAGCCGTCGCGCGGCCAGCCTGCTTCGAAAGGTCGCCGTCGACGGTCCCGTTGGCGTCGAGCGGCTCAAAACCGCCTACGGCGACGCGACGAACGGGACGACGCGGTACCGCGTCAGACCGCCGAAAAAACGAGATGGCTCCGGGAACGTCATCCGTACCGCACTCCAACAGCTTGAAGACGCGGGTTACATCGAAACCTCCGAAAAGCGGGGACGGACCGTCAGCGGGGAGGGTCGCGCGCTATTGGACGAAACCGCCGCCGAGATCATCGACGAACTCGACCGTCCCGAACTCGAACGCTACGCCTGATCACCACCTTTCGCCCTCACTCGCCGTTCGAACCGAATGGCAACTTTCTCAATCGACGCCGTCCGACATCCGGTATGAACCACCGCACCCCAGCCGCGACTGTCGGCGTCGTCGGCGGCGGCCAACTCGGCCGAATGATGGGCGAAGCCGCGGGACCGCTCGGCGTCGAGTTGCTCGTCTCGGATCCGACACCGGATTGTCCAGCCTCGCCGGTCGTCCGCGAACAGATCGTCGGCGCGTTCGACGATTACGACGCGATCAGCGCGCTCGCAGAGCGCGCGGACGTCCTCACATTCGAGATCGAACTTGCCGATCCCGAGGAGATGGAGCGGGTGGGCGAGGAGACCGGGACGCCGATCCACCCCGATCCGGACACACTGCGGACGATCCAGGACAAACTCGGCCAGAACCGCGCGCTAAAGGCGGGCAAGATCCCGACGCCTGCGTTCCGAAAAATCGACACTGAGGGCGACCTCATCGACGCCGGCGACGACCTCGGCTGGCCCGTGATGCTCAAGGTGCGCGAGGGGGGGTACGACGGGCGGGGCAACCGTCCGGTCGATACCCCCGAGGAGGCGGCCGAGGCGCTCGAAGAGATCGGCGGATCGGCGCTCGCGGAGGAACTCGTTGACTTCGAGCGTGAACTCGCGATCATGGGCGCGGTCGGTGAAGGGGAAATGGGGGTCTACCCGGTCACCGAGACAATTCAGCGAGAGGAGATCCTCAGGGAATTGATCGCACCGGCCCGAATCGACGATTCCGTCCGCTCGCGGGCTCGTGAGGTCGCCTTCGACGTGTTGGATCTTCTGGAGGGTCGTGGGATCTACGGCATCGAACTGTTCGAGACGCGAGACGGGGAGATCCTCGTCAACGAAATCGCCCCGAGACCGCACAACTCCGGGCACTGGACTATCGAGGGAACGCACTGTTCGCAGTTCGAACAGCACCTCCGGGCCGTGCTCGGCTGGCCACTCGGAGACGCGACGCTTCGCTCGCCGACGGTGACGGCGAACCTGCTTGGCGACGTCGAGCGAACCGAGCCGGCCGAACTCGCCGGAACGGAAGCCATCCTCGAAACAACCGAAGCGTCGCTGCACTGGTACGGGAAACGTGAGGTTCGACCACTCCGGAAGATGGGCCACGTGACGCTCACGGATGCCAATGCCGACCGCGAGGCGCTGCTCTCTCGGGGCCGAGAAATCGTGGAAGCGGTCTCGTTCGAGTAGCGCTGGCCTGCGCATCGTTCGAACCACAACGCCCAAGCGCCCACCGGCCGGGATTGTCTACATGACACGCTCCGCTGAGGTAGAGGCTCTCATCGAGCTGTTCGAGGCCGAAGCCGATCGCGACCGTCCCGAAGACGAGACGCCGGACGTGGGGATCGTCATGGGGTCGGATTCGGATCTCGACGCGATGTACGGAGCCTACGAGGCGCTGACCCAGTTCGGATTCGAGGAGATCACCGAGTACGACGATCCACCGGAGAGCCAGTTCAGCTTCGAGACGTTCGTCGTCTCGGCTCACCGGACGCCGGAGCTGATGTACGCCTACGGCGAGACGGCCCGCGAGCGCGGGCTCGACGTCATAGTTGCCGGCGCGGGCGGAAAATCGGCCGATCTGCCCAACATGACGGCGTCGATTGCCTACCCGATCCCCGTCGTCGGCGTCCCCGTTCAGGAGAAGTCGGTCGATTCGGTCATCGGGATGCCGACCGGCGCGCCGCTCGTCGCGGTCGACGCGGGAAAATCGTTCAACGCAGCGATGTCGGCGGTTCAGATCCTCTCCCGTGCGCATCCCGAACTGGAGGATCGCCTTGACGGGTATCACGACGAGCTACAGGACGGGGTCGGTGCCGTCTCGAAGCGGCTGCACGAACTGGGTACGGAGCGGTTCCGCGAGGCGCGCGACTGATTCCCGACGACTCGCGAGGCCAGCCTCGCGGCGTCCGTTCGATGCCGAACAGATTCCCGACGTCCTCTCGGTGCCGAGCGGAGCGTTCGTAGCCGAGTTATTCCGGTGGCAAGCTATATCATTCGAAGCCCGATAGTGGCGGTAGATGCGATATTATCAGGTGCTCGAGGACGGACGCAGTCGACTGGCCGTTCGAACGAACGGGCAGGTGTACGATTTGACGGCCGTCCGTCCGTCCGGGATTGCGGTCGTTCGACGATCTGCTGTGGGCCTCGTCGATCGCCGGTCGGACGATCGACGAGATCGGCGATGCATTGCGGTCCGAGGCGGACACGATGGGGGGTCTCGGAGCGCTCACGCTGCCCGTGCATCCCCAGGAGGTCTGGGCAGCCGGCGTCACGTACCGAATCAGCGAGCAGGCCCGGGAGGGTGAGAGCGGAATGCCCGAGATGTATCTCGACGTCTACGACGCCGTACGACCGGAACTGTTCCTCAAGGCGACCCCCGGACGGACGGTCGGACCGGACGACCCGATCGGGATTCGGGCCGATTCGGAGTGGAACGTTCCGGAACCCGAATTGGGTGTCGTCCTGTATGGTAGAGAGATCGTCGGCTACACGGTCGGAAACGACGTGAGCAGCCGCGATATCGAAGGCGAAAATCCGCTCTATCTCTCACAGGCGAAGGTATTCGATCGGTGCTGTGCACTCGGTCCCTGCGTCCGTTCGGCCGCCTCGATCGAGGATCCCCACGATCTGGAGATATGGATGACTATCGAACGCGAGGACGAGGTCGTCTACGAGGACTCGACGTCGACGTCGAAGATGGTCCGCACCGTCGACGAACTCGTCGAATATTGCACGAGACACAACGCGATGCCTGAACGATCGGTGCTTCTGACGGGAACGTCGCTCGTTCCCGACGACGAGTTCACCCTGCGCGAGGGTGACGTCGTCGAGATCGGTGTCGAGGAGATCGGCGTGCTGAAGAATTCGGTCCTCAAGGTTTGACACCGGACGTCGTCGTGATTCCCAGCGCCACGACGCGTTCGTTTTCGATGGACGTCGCCCTCCCGCCGAACTCAACAACCCTTATTAGGCTGACTTTCGAATCTGCGTACGATACAGACCGCATGAGTGATCCATGGATCGCCGTCGGGGCGCTGGCGTTGGTGGGGCTCGCGATCCCCGTCTCGATGATCGTCGTTTCGAGCCTTCTTCGGCCCAGCGTGCCCGAACAGGGAAAACGCGCCATCTACGAATCCGGAGAGATTCCGACAGGGGACACCCGAATCCGGTTCAACATCCAGTACTACATGGTCGCGCTGCTCTTTGTTGTCTTCGACATCGAAACGGTACTTATCTTCCCATGGGCGCTGATCTACGGCGACGCAATCTCCGAGTTCGGTCTTGCGCCGGTACTGGGGCCGATGGCCCTCTTTCTTGCGATCCTCGTCGTCGGGCTCGGTTGGGCGTGGCGAAACGGTGCCGTTCGCTGGGTCAAGAGCGAGCGTGCGGAAATCAAGAGTGAACTATGAGTAGCGAACAGGAACTCCACGACACAGTATCGACGCAGGAAGCCCGGATGGGCGACGGCGTCGACAACCGGTTCAACTCGAAACTCCGGGAGGCGTTCGGCTCCTCGCCGTTCATCCTCACGAAGTTCGACAAGTTCATGAACTGGGTGCGGGGGTCGTCGATGTTCATGCTGCAGTTCGGAATCGCCTGCTGCAGCATCGAGATGATCCACACCTACGCGATCAAACACGACCTCGATCGCTTCGGCGCCGGCGTGCCCCGCGCCTCGCCCCGGCAGGCCGACGTGATCATCGTCCCGGGGACCATCGTCTCGAAGTTCGCCCCGCGGATGAAGCGCGTCTACGACCAGATGCCCGAGCCCAAGTTCGTCGTCTCGATGGGCTCGTGTACCATCTCCGGCGGCCCGTTCCAGGAGGGGTACAACGTCGTCAAGGGCGCCGAGGAGGTCATCCCGGTCGACATCCACGTGCCGGGCTGTCCGCCCCGGCCGGAGGCACTCATCTACGGCGTCGCCAAACTCCAAGAGCGCGTCCGAAACGGCGAGACCTCGCCGGTGACGGTCAAACCCTACGAACTCGAACAGTTCGGCGACCTCGAATCGGACGAACTCGTCCAGCATCTGGCCAATCAAATCGACGAGGACGACCTCGTCATGCGGTACAACTGGGCCGATTCGCCATGAGTCTACACGAACCCGAACCCCAGTCACTCGACGTCGGCGAGACGGCCGACGGAACCGTCGATTACGACGCACTCGAGGCGCTGCTCGGCGAGACCGCGATCGGCCGCGAAGAACACGTCAACGCGCCCGCCTTCGTCGTCCGCCCCGACGAGGTCCAGGCGGCGCTCTCGGTGCTCCGCGAGGAGGCCGGATTCGATTACCTCTCCTGTGTGACCGCCCAGCAGTACGAGGACCGCTACGAGTCGATCTATCACCTCAAAAAGTATGTCGACCCGACCCAGGAGGTCGGCGTCGTCGTCCCCACCGCGAGCGACGAACCGGTGAGCCAGACCGCCGAGCCGATCTATCGAACCGCCGACTGGCACGAGCGCGAGGCCTACGATCTCGTCGGGGTCGAGTACGAGGGCCACCCCGATCCGCGGCGGATCCTCCTGCCCGAGACGTGGCAGGGACACCCGCTCGGGAACGATTACAATCCCGAGAAACCGCAGATCGTCCCGTTTCGCGAACACGCCAATCCCCTCCAGCCGGACGCACGAGGCGAGGGCGAAGAGTCCGATACAATGTTCCTCAATATCGGCCCGCACCACCCGGCGACCCACGGCGTCCTCCACGTCAAGGCGGTCCTCGACGGCGAACAGATCGCCGACGTCGAACCCGACATCGGCTACCTGCACCGCTGCGAGGAGCAGATGTGCCAGCAGGGAACGTACCGCCACCAGATCATGCCCTA
>CAZLHT010000048.1:0-8707 GCA_964559185.1 uncultured Natronomonas sp. | reverse complement strand
CCGAAGACGACGCCGTCGCCGCTCACAGCCACCCGAGGAGATCGATCGTGTTGTACCTGCTCGAGGGGGCTCGAATTGAATCTCACCGACCAGCGACACGAACTCGCCGGCAGCGAACTCGCTAAATTTGAAGGGGATCGAGACATCTCACCGCGGGCTTTTCGGGGATGATCAACGTCGGGATGAACCTCAACTATGTCGTGCACAACACGTGGTGGTTCGTCGATCACTTCCATCTCACCATCGGGGCGGCTATCGCGTTGACCTTCATGGCCGCGACGTATTGGTTCCTCCCCCAGATGACGGGCAAGAAGCTGCGGAGGAAACCGGGCGGACTAGCGCAGGTGTTACTTTAGTTCCATGGGATGACGCTCATGAGCAATTCGATGCACCGGCAAGGGTTGATCGGTGTCCCACGCCGAACTGCACAACCGCAATACCGCGGTTTCGAGTTCGAGACGGCCATCGGTTCCATGGCCGAGTTGAACGCCCAAGTCGTCCTCGGCGGGATCTTGCTCTTCATCTCAGCGCTCTTGTTCCTGCTCCTCGTCTCGATGAGAATCCTCGTCGAGGAGAGGAAGGATTGCCCGAGAACGGCTACGCCGAGGCCCTCTCTGGACCCGAGGACGCGCCGCTCGTGCTCGATGATTTGAAGCTATGGACGGGGAACGCCGCCATCCTCGTAATCGTAGCGTACTCGCTGCCGCTGGCCGGCATCGTCGGCGGCGGCGGCGCGTTCGGTCCCGGTGGTGGCGCGTACGCGATGCTCGTCGACGGACGCGAACTCGCCGGCCGACACGCCGTCGACGCGATAGGCGGGGTGATCGCGTGATGCGCATCAGCCGGGTCGGCCTGATCGTCATCGTCGTCATCATGGTGCCAATCATAGTCGAACCTCGAACCGCGCTCGTCCACCTCGGCGGCGATATCTCGCTCTCCGAGACGGCGCTGCTCGGAGCGGCCACGATCGGCGCGCTGCTCGCGTGGGCGATGGCATCGGAGTTCCGTGGCAAAGAGCGTTCCAACGGCGAATAATCCGAATCAGCGGCACGAACTGACTCGACGCTGTGATCGATAACGCCGAACGCCGAGCGTTCGGCCCCGTCCGGGTCCGCTCCAAACGAGAATTGGGAGCCACCGTGAACGAACGCGAGTCAGTACGCTTCCGCGAGGCCCGAAAGAGCCTCGTGTTCGGTCGTCGTGTGCGGTGCCGTCAGCGGGGAGACGCTGACGCGATCTTCGAGCACCGCTCGCCGATCGCTTCCGGCCGGATCGGAAATCGTCCCATTGGCCATCAGCTCCCAGATCCGATCGCGGATCGTGACCGTTCCATCGCCGTCGCGTTCGGCGTCCATCTCGTAGACGCGCGAGGGATGGGTGATCTCCATCGGTGCAGACCCCTCCTCGGGCGGGAGCGGCGCGTTAACGTTCAGGTACTCGGCGGTCTCGAAGACGCCGACGTTCGTGGCGTGCTCGACGAGATATCGGACGGCACGCGCGGCCTCCTCGAAGTGGATTGGATCGGGCGAGAGCTCCTCAAACGAGATGTCTCCCGCTGGGAAGTACACCGAGGCGGCCAGGGCGGGAATGTCGAAGAAGGCCGCCTCGACGGCCGCCGAGACGGTCCCGGATCGGCCGAGAACGTACGTCCCGAGGTTCGCGCCGTGGTTGCAACCCGCCACGACGAGGTCCGGGTCGAGCCCGAGGGCACCCACGCCGGCAACGACACAATCGGCCGGCGTCCCCCCCACGGCGTACCCGAATTCGTGCTCGGTGAACTCGACGGCGCGTGAGAGCTGTCTGCCGACGGCGCTTTGATCGTCGGACGGGGCGACGACGGTGACGTCGGCGATCGGCGAGAGGCGCTCGTACAGGGTCCGGAGGCCCACTGCGTCGATCCCGTCATCGTTCGTGAGGAGAATTCGCATACGACGGATGCGGCCGGCCGCCGCAAAAGCCCATCGCTGTCGGCCGTCACGACGGGTAGCATCGATTACTGCGGACCACGAGACCGCCCGGTTATCGAATTCTCAACGACCTCCCGACGTTTTTGAGGTACAGCGAAATCGCCGTACGTCGAGCGTCGTCGACCGCTCTACGAATCGTGGGGCCGACGTTCGCCGAAGTTCCTTCGCCGTGGCCGACGAGCAAGCGTTCGGGATCGTACCGCCGCAGTCGTTTCGGGGGAAACGGCCGCAACATCGGATGGACGCCCAGCGTCTCATTCTGGACGCGGAAAAACTCGACCGGCCCGAGCGCTTCAGGGACGACGAGCGTCTCTCCGTCGAAGAGGACCGCTTACCGCCACAGCGGGTTGTCGACGAGGCGGAGGGAATCGAAAGCCGCGAGACACTCGCCGAGGCGCTCGACCGTGGCGTCGATTCCCTCGGCCACGCCGTCCATCCACTCGGGGACGTAGACAGGGACGTCGTGACGGGCCGCGATCGCCTCCGAGTCGCGCTCGTGTCGATCCATCAGGACGACGACGCCCTCGGGGTCGGCGTACTTTGAGAGGAGATCGTCCAGTTCGGAGGTGTCGACGGGATCGATCAGCCACAGTCCGCCGTCGCTCTCGACAGCGTGCGAAGTGCGTCGCATCGTCTCTTGAGGGAAGACGATCCAGCCGATTCAGCCGTCAAAACGGTCGGCGACCGTCGACTCGCCCGCGCCGGAGCCTTTCATCGGCATATTTCTCGATAAGGTCGAACGAGACATAAACACGGGCCTCGCGGCAGTGGTTACGCCGATCGGAAGACACCAATCGGAATCTTCGGTACTCTGACGGCTCAATCGAGCCGCCTACGAAGGCTTCCCGGCACGACCGCGATCCGGTCGACCGTCGTCCCGGTACTCGAGGTATGCGGCTCCGAATCCAAAACTGCTGAGTACCATCCCGAGCAGCGTTCCGACGATCGGAACGCCACCGACGATCGCGGACGCTCCCACCGCGATGAGCAATGCGAATCCCCAGGATTCGGTTACGACTCGACCGACGGCGAGGTACCCGATTTCGCTGACGATCAACATCGCGATAGCTAACGGGATCGCAAGTATGACGCCAATCACGCTGACGAACAGAACCACCAGCGCTATCAGCGCGACGATAGCGATGCCGAACCCGTAGAGAAACGTCTCAACGGGTTTTTCACGAATATGTCGCGTCGTACGGTCGGTATATTCCGCTGCCAGAAGGATGAATCCGCCGCCGACAACGACCGTCGTGAGTACGGCTCCGAGAACTTCGCCCAGAGGCGAGACGCCTGTCTCTGGGCGCTGGGCCGCGGCCGGGGTACCGAGAACCGTGGGCACGAGCAGAAGAACGAGCAGAAGCTGAATCGACGGACGGACTGGAGGTCGGGGCATGAACGGCACTGAAACGAGCGTCCCGTTAACTTCTTCGAAAGGTACAACGTCGTTTCGACCCATCCGTTTTATCGCGTCCGCGACCGACCGTACGGTATGCTCGACGCGTGTCGCTGGCTCGCCCTCGAAGTCAAAGATATCGACCGGGTCAGCTCGTTTTACGAGACACATCTTTCTGTCCCCGTCGCCTCGAGTTCCGACCGCGAACGGGCCCTCGACGTGGGCGGCAACTCCGAGCTCCGATTGCGCCGCCCGGACGGCGTCCCGCGCGGGGGGCTCCACACTCACTACGCGCTGTCGTGTCCTGCCGACGCATACGATCTGTGGTGGGACAGACTGGGCGAAACGTTCGATCTCCAGGAGGTCGAGTTCGGAAGCATGCGCTCTCTGTACTTTTACGACCCGGTCGGCAACTGCGTCGAAATCGGCGACACTGACGACGTTCGAGGCGTCGACGAACCGATGCTCACTAGAATTTTCGAAGTCGTCTTCGAGGTCGAATCGCTATCCGACGCCGAGAGATTCTACACCGATCTTGGGTTCGACATCGTCGATCGGGGCGAAAATCGCCGTCGAACGCGTCTCACGACGGGGCCGTTCGACATAGAGCTGTGGGAACCGCATTTGGGTCTGGCGGACGCCCGCGGGGGGGCCCACGTCGACGTCGGGATCGGCTGCCCGAATCCGACCGCCGCAGCAGACGCGGTTTCGGATCTACTCACGAAGTACGAAGAACTCGCCGACGGCGTTAGGATTCGGGATCCGGATGGACATTATCTAACGCTTCTGGAGTAGTTTTAGCTATCGTCTCGGGTCGGGGCGAGTTATCCGAGTCGACCCGAATCGATCTCCCGACCCGGCGGTGAGATGACGAGAAAATCGCGAAAGTGCATCAGTTCCCCGCCGAGATCGCGGATCTCGCGGGCGAATCCGGCCGCGAGTTCGTTCAGTTCGCCCTCGACGTTCAACACGAGTACGTCATCGTTTTCGATGTGCTCGACCCACTCGTCGGGTTCGGTCGTTCCGTCGAGCACGCCGAGGACGACCCGTCCATCCGCGTTCGGATCGTCGAGTTCGCCTTCGGCGGTCTGTAAATCGAGTTCGAAATCGCCCATACTGGTTTCTCACTCCGGGGGAGAAAAAACTTGCCGGCACAATCGGAAATGCCAGTGGACCCGATTTGTGCGGTGTTCGGTCGAGACGGATCGCTTTTGTCGGTCGGACCCGAACCGTCGAAGGTGACGGATGACCCTGCCGAATCGAACGCATCAGTGGACATCGGGGCGTTCTACGACGTACTCGAAACGCGCCGTCGACCCGCGGTGACGACGGCGGAGGTCGTGTCGACACTCGACCGTTCGAACGAGGTGATCGAAGACGCGCTCGAGGAACTCTCGAAGGTGAGCGAAATCGGGAGATTCAGAACCGAATGTGGGGACGACGTGTGGTTCGCCGGGCGTGTTGGATCCGACCAGGAACGACTCACGGTGTTCGAATCGCGCCGAGATATCGTCGTCGACCAGCCCGCGCAGTACACCCGAGCGCTATTGACGCAATTCGCACACTTCGAAACGACCAACCGCGACGGGGGGTACATCTATACCGTTCGCGAGGAAGATATCTGGAACGCACCCTACGAAACGCTCGGGGGACTCACCGCTACGGTCCGGTCGGCGCTCGGCGGAGGGTACGAGGCGTTGGAGAAATGGATTGAGGGACAATGGGAACGCGCGCACAAGTTCCGGTTGACGACGCACGAAGACGGCTACGTTGTCCTTGAGGCCGAGAGCCCAGACCTGCTCGGGAACATCGCCGAACCGAAACTCGACGACGGCGTAATACGGGCCAGAATCGGCGATTCGACTGCGTGGGTCGCCGACGACCGAACCGCGGAACTCAAGCGGACGCTCTATCAGGCAGGCTATCCGGTCGAGGATCATCGCGATCTCGAAACCGGGGACGATCTGAAGTTCGACCTCGAACTGGAATTGCGCGCGTACCAGTCCGACTGGGTGGAACGCTTTGCGGACGCCGGATCCGGCGTTCTCGTCGGCCCGCCGGGATCCGGAAAGACGGTCGCTTCGCTCGAAATTATGGCCGAGGTCGGCGGGGAGACCCTCGTGTTGGTTCCTTCCCGCGAACTCGCGACTCAGTGGCGCGAGGCGCTTCTCGAGGGGACATCGCTCGCATCCGAGCAGATCGGCGAGTATCACGGCGGCGAAAAGGAGATCCGGCCGGTGACGATCGCCACGTATCGGATCGCCGGAATGGATCGACATCGACGGCTCTTCGACTCCCGAAAGTGGGGCCTGATCGTCTACGACGAGGTCCATCACATCCCGAGTCCGATCCACCGTCGAAGCGCGAGTCTGCAAACGAAGCACCGACTCGGATTGACCGCGACGCCCGTCCGCGAGAGCGAAGACCAAGAGCAGATATACACGCTCGTCGGTCGACCGATCGGGACCGACTGGGAGGCGCTCTTCGACGCCGGCTACGTTGCCGAGCCCGAGGTGGAGATGCGGTTCCTGCCGTGGGCGTCCCGATTTTATCGAAACGAGTACGGCTCGAGTGTTGGACACGAAAGACGCCAACTCGCGGCGACTAACCCGGCAAAGATCCCGGAAATCGCCGCGATCGTCCATGCGAACCGCGGATCGAAGGCAGTCGTTTTCGTCGAGTACCTCGAACAGGGCGAGATGATCGCCGAGGAACTCGACGTCCCCTTCATCAGCGGCGAGACGCCGCACGCCGGACGAAGTCGGCTCTTCGACCGGTTCCGAAGCGGGGAGGTAGACACGATCGTGGTCTCTCGGGTCGGCGACGAGGGGATCGACCTTCCCGACGCGGAGGTCGCGATCGCCGCATCGGGGCTCGGCGGCTCGCGGAGACAGGGGACGCAGCGAGCTGGCCGAACGATGCGCCCCGTCGGAAAGTCACGGATGTACGTCCTGGCAACGCGGGGAACGCGAGAGGAGGACTTCGCCAGAAAACGGACGAAACACCTCGCCGCCCGAGGCGTTCGCGTTCGGGAGGCTGACGCAATCACGGCGGATTCGGAAACGGCGGAAACCACTGAGCGCGTGCGAACGGATTGAGATACGGCGACGCATACGCCCCATCGGAGAGAGCGAAGCGACGACCTAGCAGTGAAATCACGCGTTTCGACACCGGTTCACCCGTTCGTCGATTCGATGGACTCGACGTGTATCGTTCTCGTGCCGAGGTCGAACTCCACCGTGACGACGTACCCGGCGTACGGGAATCGAACATCCCCGGTTCGATCGTTCGCGTTCCGAATCGGGTCGAATAACGCTTCGATCGCGTCAACGTCGACGCTTTCGTGCAGCGGCGGGAGTTCGGTCGGTTTGACGGCCGCTTTCTCGGCCACGGCTTCGATAATCGCTATGCCGACGGACCGGTCGGTCCCAGCGGGCTCAATTGAGTTCATCGGGGGAGGCACCACTCAACATATCCTTCGGAAATACAAAAACGCTTCCGGCCATCTATCGTTCGCTCCCGAGAAGTCACCCCAGAAGCGAAATGACTTAACACAAAGCGGGGCGAGTGCGAACGTATGCCGGACGACGACGGCCAAACGGAAAATTTGCGACACGATAGGCTAGTTCGTCACCCGACGCCTGGCGTGAACAACTCGCTGTGGACGTGGCCGAACGCGAAACATCCCGCTCGCGTCGTCGTCAACTACGTCTGTATCGTCATCGCGCGGCACGCACCCAGCCTGCGGCTGAAAAACTGGCTCCTCCGACGGATCGGCGTGACCGTCGGATCGGGCGTGTCGTGGGGGCTGGAATCGACGCCGGACGTATTCTGGCCCGAACTCATCGCGGTCGGCGACGACGCGATCATCGGCTATGACGCGACGCTTCTGTGTCACGAGTTCCTCCAGGAGGAGTATCGCACCGGCGAAATCGAGATCGGCGAACGGGCGATGATTGGAGCCGGCGTGATAGTCCTTCCGGGCGTCGAGATAGGTCACGACGCCCAAATCGCGGCAAACTCGCTGGTCGCCGAGGACGTTCCGGCGGGGGGAACATACGCCGGCGTACCCGCGGAGCCGATCGAACGGCGATAGCGAACGCCCTACCCGCACGTCCCGACTACCGGGCTCGGATCCGCATCGCGCCCTCGGAGAGGATCAGCCGGTTAGGGATGATGTACTCCTCGCCGTCGTTCTCAACGCGGGTCACGAAGACGTCGATCTCCTGTACGACGCCCCGCTTTCCGTCGATCTCTATCTTGTCGCCTATCACGAACGGTTCGTTCAAAAGGAGATAAACGCCGGCGGCGGCCGACGAGAGGAGGTCTTTGAACGCCAGTCCGCCGAGAAAAAAGACGCCGAACGCGTAGGCGGCGAGTAACACCAGGAGGGCGCCGGTCGCCACACCGAGTTGAGAAAGGGCGATGAGCGCGGCGACGTACAGCAGCGATATTTTCAAAAGTGTCGAGACGATCGTCACCTCGGGGAGTTTGATACTTCGGAGCCGTTCGTCGACGGCGAGTTCGGCCTTGTCGGCGATGGCGAGGCCGATCAGGACGACGAAAACGGCGACGAACAGCCGTGGAAGGAATCGAACGATCCCATCGACCAGCGCCCCTTCCGGCACGAGTCCGATGATCCGGGCGGCGTACAACGCGGCGACGGCGAAGACGAAGAGCCCACACAGCCGGGAAAGCAACGCGACGGTCGAACCGCCGAGCTGGCGAGCCGTCCGTTCGAACGACGTCCCCTCGATCGCGTCGTCCACGCCGAACCCAACAAGGATTCGACGGACGAAAAACGCGGCGAGTGCACCAAAGACGAGGCCGGCCAACAACACGACGACGGCGACGATAAGATTCTGTTCGGGAGCCGAAAGGTTCCCGAACCAATCGCGGACGACGAGCGGATTCATCAATACGCCTCCGGATCGAGTTCGAGGATGATTTCACCGCCCGAAAACGCCCGAACGAGTCCGTCCGATTCGGACAGTACGACCGCGACGGCGTTCGTATCTCTCGTGATCGCGCCCGCGGCCATGTGGCGCGCGCCCAGCCCTTTCGGGATGTCGACGCCTTCGGCGGCGGGTTCGAGATACCGGTAGGCGGAGACGATCTTCCCCGAGTCGCTGATGACGAACGCTCCGTCGAGCCGGGAGAACTCCTTCAACATCACGTCGACGATCGGATCGCCAACGTGGACGTGGCTCTTCTCGAATGGGTTGTAGCTGAGCGGCCGGGATTTGTTCATGACTTTGCCGGCATGGCAGACGACGAACAGCGCGCCGACGCTTTTGCCCTTCTGGCCCTTCTTTCCGAGTTCGATGGCGACCTCGAGGACGTT
>CAZLHT010000047.1:2513-8718 GCA_964559185.1 uncultured Natronomonas sp. | reverse complement strand
TCCCTCCCGCTCAGCGGTATCGAACTCGATTTCATCGTTCCGGTATTCGTCTCCGGTTCCCGCGAGCGTGGCCTCGATCGTCGGCCGTCTGATCTCGTTTCCGAATCGATCCCGTGCCGTGTCGATCCCGACGGTCCGGTTCTCGCCGATCGCGATTTCGGCCCCGGCCTCGGGGCCATCGAGCGCAAATCCATCGACCTCGCTTGGATAGATATCCACGTACAGCGGCGACTCCGTGTGAATATCATCGTTACTCGTTAGATACGTGTTGTTCTCACCTTCTACATCGATCTCGAGGAAATCGGCGTCGTGGTACCGGTTCGCGGCATATTTCATCGACTCCTTGTCGATCAGAACTTCGATATTTACTGCAATCGATTCGCTAGAAATTAGCTTTGGATCGCCATCGCTTGTATTAATCGTAATTGTGAATTGATCAATACTATCATCTAAAACATTAGCTTGATTAGAAGTGGAAATGTCAATACTACTTATATTCCTGTCTGATGTTGATTCTTCCCATACGTCTTCAATTAAAAAGCCATCTGTATCTCTAGTTTTGATAGTATTTGGATTAACAGAAATATTAATGGATTCACCATCATCTACTCGCACCTCTTCACTATCGAATGTAAATACAAATGTATCTAGCTTCACTAAAGGTAAAAATCCCAAATCCGCTTGCTCATCAATTTCCTCGGCAGTAAACCCGATCTCCCCCGCTTCGACGATCGAAACGGTAATCATGCGCTCGCTCTTCAGTTCGACGTTAGTTTCCCCATCGTCAACGGTTGCGACCGACGTTGCGTCGTACTCCGCGGCACCCGATGCGACGGCATCGCTCGCCCGCAGATTGACAGCGATCTCGAGTTCGGCACCGGTAACGGTTCCGTCACCGCCCAAATCCGTGAATTCGATCTCGATTGTGTGGGTCGTGTGATCGACTGCGATACCGATCGCGTCGGTTTCATCGGCGACGCCGGTGATCTCGAAGGCGTCCTGCTCGTCCCCCTCGATCGCGATTCGTACGGTGTCGCCCTCGGTCGCCGTCCCCTCGAGAACGAGCGTCATCGGTTCGCCGACGATTTCGTCGGTTCCACCATCCAGAAGATCCGCCGCGTGGAATTCGTACTCGGCGGGTTTCGTTTCGGCCGCCGCCGTGACCGGTATCGCCGTCAGCGCCAACACGGCCGCGAGCGCGAAAAGCGCCGTACCGATTCGACACGTTCTTCGCCTGCCCGCCACGGTCACGGGAGCCCCATCTCGATCGGTCGAGACGGCCACCGTCCGTCGTCACTATCGTCATAGAGTGTAGCTCTCGACACCACGATCATCGATCGGAACTTCGTCCGAACCATCAATCCTCGCATAGTCGAAGTCGTCTGACGGCCAGTATTAATATGTTTTCACGAATTATTTCCTCGAAATAACATGTAAAAACATGAAATAAAATCTTCCGGTCGTTCGAAGACCGAGAACGGCCCGGGATATCGACCGCCTGCCCGTGGTTCGCGAGTCATCGGGCATCGCCGTCAGATCTCGACGCTTGCGTACCGTTAGCGGGTTGCCGTGTCCGTTCGAGTTTGAACTCCGACGTCAAGAACGGTTCGTCGGGTCCTCGGACTTCGATCACGTCGAGCGCCGCTACCGTGGCATCGACGCCAAGTGAATCGGCCAGACTCGGTTCGGTCCGCCCCTCGTCGCCGCTTATCAACTCCTTGATGTAGAGCCCCCCTTCGCCATGTATTTCGACGGTTGCGGCGTATTCGTCCGTCAGCGAGCCGTCTATTTCGAGGACCCGGCGCTCCCTGACGAGGTCGGCCCGCCGATGGTCGACGCGATTCGGCGTTCGTTGTTCGATGTTCGTCCCCTCCATCGTCTCAAGCGCCGCCTCGAACGACGATGGATCGACGGTCTCCTCGAAATCGACCGTTGCCCGATAGGTTTTCGATGCGTCGTGGTCTTTCACCCGTTCTATCATCCCGTACGTGACGAACTGCAGTCCGTCTACCTCCACCGCGCCGTTCGTCCCGTCGTTTACCTCCCGTTCGAGTGATTCGAGATCGACCTTTCGGCGTCTGGGCTGTTTGATTTCGAGGACGAACGGCCGACCCGATCCGAGCATCAGGGCGTCGACGTCCTCGCGACCGGCCCCGTGAAACACCGCCTCCGTCCCGCGAAACGCGCTCAAAAACGGCGGCGCGACGAGTTCTTCGACGCTCGTGTCGAATTTCACCCATTCGGTCTGTGGGATGTCCCGTTCGAGCTTTCGGTAGCGACCGTACACCGAGACTGAATTGCGCTGGACCTCGATCGAATCGGTTTCGAGATCGACGAGAAACTGAACGTCGGGGCGTCGAAAGTCCACTTCGGCACCCAAGAGGCGGCCGAGACGGCGGCCGATTTCGCGGTTCAATTCCGTCCCAAGGGTCTCCCCGGCCTCTTCGTCCATCCCGGCATCGAGTCGCAAGAGCCGATCGTTCTCCTCGAGCAGCGGCGGCACCCGGGTGCCGACCTGGTAGGTGTACAGTTCGGTCTCCCCGAGGGCCTCGACGGCTCGGGAGGCGAGTTCGTCGAACCGGTCACAGAGCCCTTCACAGACCCAACACGACTCTTCCGATACCTCGTACGGTTCGTCGTCGTCCAGCGCGAGCGTCGTCCTGAGCGCACGACCCCGTTCGGCATTCGTCAGTCCGAAACTTCGGTCGGCAACCGGTCGACCAAGACAGGAGTTACACAGCGGCCCGGAGGCGACGAGCGCGCGCACGACCTCTAGGATGTCCATTGAGGGAAGTCATCGCCGGGTAGCCTTCGGTGTTGTGTTCCGTCTCCGCTTGTGAGCGCCGCTTCACGCAAGTTTTGGCTCGATCGCCGATACTTTGATTCGACGGCGCATCGTGAATCGAGGTATGGAGATCACTACCGGCGTCGTCCTCGCCGCGGGGGAAGGGACGCGGTTGCGGCCGATGACGGCCAACCGCCCAAAGACGATGCTTCCCGCCGCCGATCGACCGATCTTGGAGCACGTCCTCGACGTCCTCGTCGAGTGCGGTCTTGAACGACTTTGTCTGGTCGTTGGCTATCGACGCGAGCGCATTCAAGAGCACTTCGGTCACAGCTACCGAGACGTTCCGATCACCTACGTGCACCAGACGAAACAGCTCGGCAGCGCACATGCCCTCCAGCAGGCCGCCGAAGAAATCGACGCCCCGGTGCTCGTTCTCAACGGCGATCGGGTCATCGACGATCGGATCGTCGAGGACGTTCTCGTCGGTTTCGATGGCGATCCCACCATCGCGGTCCTGGAACATCCGACGCCCACGGAGTACGGCGCGGTCGAGGTATCGGACGATCGATTGACCGAGTTCGTCGAAAAGCCCGATAACGACGAATTTCGACTGATAAACGCCGGCGTGTACGCGTTCGAGCCGTCGGTTTTCGACGCCATCTCCCGGACGGAGCGCCGCGACGGCGAACTGCAACTATCCGATGTCATCGAAACGCTCATGGACGACGGACCGGTTCGAGCCGTACAGACAGACGGCCTGTGGGTCGACGCGACGTATCCGTGGGACCTTCTCTTTCTCACCCGCGAGCTACTGGGTCGAGGGCGCGTCTCCTATCCGGATCGCGAACCGGGTGTCTGGGTGGCAGAAAGCGCTCGAATTCACCCGAATGCGACGCTCCAACCGCCGGTGGTCGTCGGAGCCGACTCGGAAATTGCCGCCGGGGCGGTCCTCGGGCCGAACGTGGCCGTCGGCTACAATGCGACGATCGGGGCGAACACGACACTCCGGGACGTGCTCTTGGACGGCGATTGCCGTATCGAGGCAGGGACGACGCTTCTCGACTGCGTCGTCGGCGAGACGGCAGGCATCGGTGCCGGAACGGTCGCTCCGGGCGGTCCGGGTGACGTCCGCGTCGGCGACACCGTCTTCGAGAATCAGCGTCTCGGCGCGGTTATCGCGGACCGGGTGTCGGCCGGTGGTGGCGTCACCTTCGCCCCCGGAACGCTCGTCGGGGCGAACGTCGATATCGCCCCCGGCGTCTACGCGAGCGGAACGATCGACGACGACACGGAGGTCGTTCGCTGATGTGCGGGATAATCGGGTGCGTCGGTCGAGGAGAAGAAACGCTCGACACGCTCGTTCACGGCCTCTCGAAGCTCGAATATCGGGGATACGATTCCTCGGGCGTCGCCCTCGGTGAGGGCGAAACGATCGGAGTACTCAAACGGGCCGGCGAACTCGACGCGCTTCGGGACGGGCTGGGTTCGCGATCGGATCTCTCGGGATCGGTCGGAATCGGGCACACCCGCTGGAGCACGCACGGCCCGCCGACCGACGCGAACGCCCATCCGCACCTCGACTGTACGTGCACCGTCGCCGTCGTTCACAACGGTATCATCGAGAACTACCAGGACCTCCGCGACGAGCTCGCCGAGTCGGGACACGAGTTCGAAAGCGACACCGACACCGAGGTCATCCCACACCTGATCGAGGCCAATCTCGAATCCGGTTTCGACCCCGAGACCGCGTTTCGGGCCGCGATCGACCGTCTCGAAGGGAGCTTCGCTATCGCCTGTCTCGTCGCCGGGCGGGCGTCCGTGTTCGTCGCGCGCCACGACTCACCGCTCGTGTTGGGGGTCGCGGAGGACGCGACGTACCTCGCCAGTGACGTGCCCGCTTTTCGGGAGTTCACGGATCGAGTCGTCTACCTCGAGGACGGCGAGTTCGCGGAACTGTCGGCCGAGGGCTGGCGGGTCGCCGACGGCGACGGCGAACCGGTCGAGAAATCGATCGCGACCGTCTCGTGGGATCCGGATGAGACCGGAAAAAGCGGGTACGACCACTTCATGCTCAAAGAGATTCACGAACAGCCTCGGGCGCTCAGACAGTGTCTTCGCGGGCGAGTGGACGAACTCGGCGGCGACATCACCGTCGAGGAACTCGGCCAGTTCGATCTCGCGAGGGTTCACCTCGTAGCCGCCGGAACGAGCTATCATGCAGCACTCTACGGCGCACAGTTGCTCCGTGCGGACGGCATCGCCGCCCAGGCGCACTACGCTCACGAGTACGCGAGTTCGCCGCCGCCGATGGAGAACGCGACCGTCATCGGCGTCTCTCAGAGCGGTGAAACCGCGGATACGCTCGCAGCGACCCGCGAAGCCAGACGGCGAGGGGCCAATACCCTCGCCCTCACCAACACCGTCGGCTCGACGATGGCCAGAGAGTGCAACGATGTTCTCTACATCCGCTCCGGTCCCGAAATTGGCGTCGCGGCGACGAAGACGTTCGCCGGCCAGCAGACCGCACTGAATCTGCTGACCCAGGCCGCTCGGTCGGGGCCGCCGGATCGAGCGATCGTATCGGCGTTGCGGGATCTGCCGGGTGACGTGCAGACTATCCTCGACGAGTCGGCGGCCGAGGCGGTCGCGGAGGCGTATCTCGATGCGGATTCGTACTTCTTCATCGGTCGAGCGCTGAACTACCCCGTTGCGATGGAAGGTGCGTTGAAGATGAAAGAGATCAGCTACGAACACGCGGAGGGGTTCGCAGCCGGCGAGTTGAAACACGGTCCGCTTGCGCTCGTCACCGCGAACACGCCGGTGTTCGCGACCATCGTCGGCGACGACGAACTCGCGCGCAAAACGATCGGGAACGTAAAGGAGGTCGAAGCTCGCGACGCGCCCGTCATCGCCGTCACAGACGGTCGATCCGATGTCGAACGGTATGCGGATCACACGCTCGAGATTCCCGAGACGGACCCGCGGACGGCGGCCATCCTCGCGAACGTTCAGCTTCAACTCGTCTCGTATTACACCGCGGCGAAACTCGGTCGGCCGATCGATAAACCCCGGAATCTCGCGAAGAGCGTGACCGTTCAGTAGCTTCGTTCCGTGTTTGGTCCCGTCAACAACGGGGGCAGCCCCGCGATAACCTCACTCCTCCTCGCGGTACTCGACGCCGATGAATGTCATCCCGTGGGGGGAGTAGATATCGACCGATTCGACGAGATTCTCCCTGACGTGCGATTTCCACGTTTCCATCGCCTCGTCGATCCACGCATCGATCGCCGCCTCCGAGGGTTCTTCGCCATCGAGTTCCGCTGTCGCGAGTCGTCGCGTCGGCCGCTGTTCGATGACCTGTCGTCCCTCGATGACGAAGCGGAAGGGCCGGATGTGTATCTCGTCGTCGGCTTTTCC
>CAZLHT010000047.1:0-2413 GCA_964559185.1 uncultured Natronomonas sp. | reverse complement strand
CGGTTCGATTTGCTTCAGCTCGAGCGATCGTTCGGTTTTCACTCGAAACCCATGAAGCTCGCGATCACCGGCGTCGGCCAGGCGGGCGGGAAAATTCTCGATAGACTGATCGAGTACGATCGCACCCGAAAGACCGACTTCGTCGGGCACGCCGTGGCCGTCAACTCTGCGCAAACCGATCTATCGGGACTTAGCCGTGTTCCTCGATCGAATCGACTGTTGGTCGGACAATCGATCGTGAGTGGGCACGGAACCGGCACCGATCCGGGGAAAGGACGGGCGTGCGTCGAAGAAGATATCCATGAGATCACCGACGCTATCGGTCGCGTGGCGACGAGCGATATCGACGCTTTCCTCGTCGTTGCGGGTCTCGGCGGCGGCACCGGCAGCGGTGGAGCACCGATCGTCGCGAATCGACTGAGCGAGATTTACGCCGAGCCCGTCTACGGGCTCGGAATTCTCCCATCGAGCGACGAAGGCGGAATATACAACCGCAACGCGGCGAGTTCCCTCCAGGGATTCGTCCGATCAACGGACAGCGTCATGCTGTTCGACAACGGCTCGGTGAAAACGGGCGGCGAAACGCTCTCGGAGGGATATGCGGGGATCAACGACGAAATCGCGACCAGATTCGGCACCCTGTTTTCTGCCGGAGAGGTCGACGGCCTATCGAATGATATCGCCGAAAGTATCGTCGATTCCTCGGAGATCATCAATACGCTCGGTGACGGCGGAATCACGACGATCGGGTACGCCGCCGAAGCGATCGAAACCAACGGAGGCGGACTGCTCAGCCGGTTTTTGGGATCGGACTCGGAGGCCGGTAACGACCTCCGGTCGGCGGGGGATGCGACCAATCGGATCACGTCTCTCGTTCGCCGTGCGACCCTCGGAAATCTCACGTTGCCGTGCGAACGCGACAGCGCAGCCCGGGCGCTGTTGATCGTCTCGGGGCCGCCCGAACGACTCAGCCGAAAGGGAATCGACAGCGCGCGTACATGGCTCGAAAGCGAGACGAACTGTCGCGAGGTGCGGGCCGGGGACTACCCGTTGGCGAATGCGGATCACGTCTCCGCCCTTGTCGTGCTGTCCGGCGTCACCGACGTTCCCCGAATCGAGGAGATCCAAACACTGGCCATCGAAAGCGACGTGGAACCCGAGGGCGGGTTCGAAGAGCTCATCCACTACGACGGCGAGCGCGAAACTTCCGAGTGATCGATCCGCCGATCGACGGACAGGATCCCGACTCCCCATCCGGTCGACGAAGCTTTCCACACACCGCTCGATGTCTTCGTATGTCGAGCGTCAGCGACACGTACATCGAGAATCGTCAGCGCGTTCAGCCGACGCACACGAACAATCACGCGTCCGCACACGGGGGCAACGTCGTCAAGTGGATGGACGAGGTCGGCGCGATGTCCGCGATGCGTCACGCCGGCGAGACCTGTGTTACCGCGAAAATCAACGAACTCGATTTCAAACGTCCGATCCCCCAGGGCGATATCTGCGTCATCCGATCCTACGTATACGCCGCTGGACGAACGAGCGTTCGGGTTCGACTTCGCGCATTTCGCGAATCCCCACGCACCGGCGACCGCGAGGAGACGACAGAATCGTACTTCGTGTTCGTCGCGGTCGACGGCGACGGAAAGCCGGTTCCAGTTCCCGAGTTGACCGTCGAGAGCGACCGCTGTCGTGAGCTACGCGATGCGGCGCTCGAAGATCTATCGGGCGAATAACGTCGGTTCGAATTCGTCCGATCTCGGATCGTACCGGGATCTCTTTGCCGGTTCGCTCTGTGACTGGGCGTATGGATTCGGTTGTCGGCCATCTCGGGGATTCCCACCGTCTTTCGGCGCGCGCTCGACAGTACGCGAACGATGTCATCTTCAGCGATGAGTGGCCGCTGACCGCTTCCCACGTTCGAGACCAGCGCTCGAATGCGGCGAAAACACGGCGTCTGTAGCGCCACCGCCGACGGAACCTGCACGATTCGAGTGGCAGAAAAGACGTCTCGACGAGGTGGGAGCGAGGCGTTCGAAGAGACGGTTCGACACGAACTCGTCCACGTGTATCAATGCCAAGACGAGAACGCGACGATGGGACATGGCCCGTCGTTCGGCCGGTGGGTCGACCCCCTCTCGCTCTCGGGCCGTTGCAGCGAGCACTACACCGTCGAGGCGGACGACTACGTGTACTCGTTCCACTGTTCGACGTGTGGGTTCATCGGGGGACGCTATCGAATGTGTGAGACCGTCCGTGCGGGGTTGGCCGAGTCGTTGCGATGTCGACGGTGTGGATCGATGGATGTCGAGGTACGGGATCGACGAGGGAACTCATCCAGGGAGACCGACCGAATGCGACGGTGAACGTGTTCTCGGGATAGGACCGATCTCATGCGGTCTCTTCTCTT
>CAZLHT010000046.1:0-8726 GCA_964559185.1 uncultured Natronomonas sp. | reverse complement strand
GAGACGCTTTGCGGCCTCGCCGGCCGCCCGGAAGTACGCCGTCTCGTCGTCGGCCCCCTCGCCGGCGAAGACGATCCCCCGCGAGGAGTTGACGAGTCCGACGCCGTCGGCGAGGCCGTACTCGACGGCTGCCTCGGCGTCGCCGCCCTGTGCGCCGACGCCGGGGACGAGAAACGGCGCGTCGACGAGCGTTCTCAGTGCCTCGAGTTCCTCGGTGGCGGTCGCGCCGACGACGAGCCCGACGTTGTCGTTTTCGTTCCACGCCGCACAGCGCTGGGCGACGTACTGATACAGCGGCTTGCCGTTGCCGACGTCGAGGTTCTGAAAGTCCGCGCCGCCGCTGTTCGAGGTCCGACAGAGCACGAAGACGCCCTTGTCCGCCCTCGAGAGGAACGGTTCGAGGCTGTCCCGGCCCATGTAGGGGTTGACGGTGATCGCGTCGACCCCGAGCTGGTCGTCGTCGAGTGTGACGGCGTACTGACGCGCCGTGTTGCCGATGTCGCCCCGCTTTGCGTCGAGCAGGACGGGCACGCCCTTCCCGTGGGCGTACGCGATCGTCTCCCGCAGGGCGCGCCAGCCGTCGGCATCCTCGTAGAAGGCGGCGTTCGGCTTGTAACAGGCGGCGTGTCGGTGCGTCGCGTCGATGATCCGTCGGTTGAAGGCCCACCGCGGGAGCTCGGCGTCGAGAAACGCCGGCAATCGGTCGACATCGGGGTCGAGCCCGACCGAGACGACGCTGTCGGTCGCCTCGGTGCGGGCGGCGAGATCCTCGAAAAATCCCATGGTGTTCGTCCGGCGGCCGGAGATAAAAAGCCCGACCGTTCGCCGTGCTCGCCGGACGTTATATATCCTCACCGCACCTAGCGGCCGACGTGCCACGCGCCGTCGTCTTCGACCTCGACGACACGCTCGCGGTCACCGACCGGGATCGAGAGACACTGCTTTCGACCGCGGCGGCCCGGGCTGACGTGTCGCTGTCGTTCGATCGGACCGCGTACCGCGACGCCCACCGTCAACACAGCGGTACGGAGACGCGCCGCCCCGTTTTCGAGGCGCTCGTCGGCTCGGAGGCCCCCGCGTTGACGCGGGCCTACCGCGACGTGATCGCCGACGCGTTGCGGGCGGTCGAGGGGGCCGATGCGCTCCTGTCGACGCTCCGGACGCGATACCGAATCGGCCTGTTGACCGACGGGCCGGGCGAAACACAGCGGGACAAACTCCGGCGACTCGGTTGGACGGGGACGTTCGATGCGACCGTCGTCACCGGCCCCCTCGGGGTACCGAAACCCGACCCGCGGACGTTCGAGGCGATCACCGACCGGCTCGAGGTTCCCCCCGGACGGGCGGTCTACGTCGGCGACGACCCAGTGCGAGACGTCGAGGGGGCGGCGACGGCCGGATTACGTCCGATCCAGGTTCGGTATCCCGGCGGCCCCGATCCACATTCGTCCGCCGTCGCGACGGTCGAGCGGAACGACCTCGGCTCCCTAGTCGGCCGTCTCGAGACGCTCTTCGGCGACCGCCCGGACGAGGCCTAACGCGTCCTTCACCTCGGCCCCGTTCTCGACGAAGACGATCTTCCGCGGCGGATCGGTCTCCCTCGGTCGGGCGCGAAGATCGGCTCGCGTTGCGGCGTCGTGCGCCGTCTCGACGGCCGTTTCGAACTCGAGTCGGAGCCTCTCGGGGTGGACGTACGCCGCCGCGATTCTCGATCCCTCGTTCCCGTTCCCGTTCTCTCGCTCGCTTTCGAGTTCGATCTCGATCTCGATGCCGTAGGCGAACCCTCCGTCCGTCGTCGGTTCGATCTCCGCCTCGGCGTCGACGACCGCGAGACTACCGAGCGCTCCCCGTTCGTGGCCATGGATCTCCGAGGCGAGCAGTTGTCCGATTCGCGTTCCATCTGCGAGTTCGTCGCGGACCATCACCTCAGATCTCCGCTCTCGCACGACGCGCCTCCGCTTCCACCTCGATCCCGCGTCGGTGTGCGTAGAGGATCGCCGCCGCTTCGATCGTCACGCCGAGTTCGGACTGGAGACCGTTGACGGCCGCGACGGCCGATTGCTTTTCCTCGCCGGCGTCGACGAGCGCGCCGAGGACGCGCTCGAACGTCGAGCGCTCCTGCAGTATCGATTCCGCGGGTCGAAACCCGTCGGGTACCGCCGTCTCCTTGGGATCGAACTGTGCTTGCACTTGCCCGTCTGCGCGGCTGAGCAATCCCTCGCTCGCCGCCACGTCGACGAGCCGCTTCGCCTGATCCGGCGAGAACCAATCGCGATCCAAAGAAAGCGCGACCACGAACGCGCTCTCGCCCATTTCTCGGCTCCCCTCCTCGCGAAACGGGGCCGCGACCGCCGTCCGGAGACTCATATCTTCGCTCAGCGTCCCCCGGGGCAAATAGCCGTCGGTCCGCGGGGAATTATCCCCGAATCTCCGTCCCCCCGCGACGGCACACGACCGTCAATTCCCCCACCACGACGGGACACAAACACCAAGACGGTGCGGTCCATTGTGCCGGGCATGAGTACAGACATCATCACCCGGTTCACCGACACCGCCTCGGAGTCGGTGGACAGTTGCACCCGGACCGATCCCGGGGGATTCGAGGCGACGATCGCCGATCTCGTCGTCGAGCCCGCCGTCGGCTCGCCGTTGTCCTCCGCGACGGTGAGCCTCGAGGGGACCGTGGTCGATACCGATCCGTCGGTCGAGGCGCTCGACGCAGCCGAGACCGGCGTCGCGGGGGCCGGGACGGCCATCGCCGACTACGGGACGATCACCGTCGAAACGCGTCCAGCCCCCGACGAACTCGTCAGCCTCTATCCGCCGCGACACGTCGTCGTGGTCGAGGCGGACGACATCGTGTCCGATATGGACGCGGCGTTCGACCGATTCGAGACGCAGGTTCGCGACGCCAGGGCGAACGGCACGGCGGGGGCGACGCGGGTGCTCGCGACGGGCTCCAGCGCGACGGCCGACATGGGCGAACTCGTCTCCGGCGTTCACGGGCCGACGGAGGTACACCTCGTGGTGGTCGAAGAATGAGTCGGAGCGAGAAGGCCGCCGAGATACGCCGGGTGATGGAGGCCGATGGGGAGAATATCGCCGAGAGCGCCCGCGGCAAAACCGACAGAACCGAGGCGGCGATCGAACACTTCGAGCCCTACGAGGAGCTGCGCGATGAGGCCAGACGGATCAAGGAGGCGGCGATCGAGAACCTTCCTGAGCGGATCGACGAGGTCACGGCGGCCGTCGAGGCGAACGGGGGAACCGTCTACCTGGCCCAGGACGCCGAGGACGCCAACCGCTACGTCGAGGGTGTCATGGCCGATCGGGGGGCCGAGCACCTCGCGAAGAGCAAATCGATGACGACCGAGGAACTCGAACTCAACGACCACCTCGAGGCGGCCGGCTACGAGATCACCGAGACCGACCTCGGGGAGTTCATCATCCAGCAGGCCGGCGAGAAGCCCTCCCACCTGATCGGTCCGGCGATGCACCGCTCGCCGCCGGACATCGCCGAGCTCTTCAACGAGAGCTTCGATCTCGAGGAGCCGCTTTCGGCCGATCCGGAGGAGCTGACACAGTTCGCCCGCGAGCGCGTCGGCGATCGAATTCGCGATGCCGACGTCGGCCTCACCGGCGCGAACTTCGTCGTCTCGGAGACGGGGACGATCTGTCTCGTCACGAACGAAGGAAACGCCCGGAAGACGGCGGTCACGCCGCCCGCACACATCGCCGTTACCGGCGTCGAAAAGCTCGTGCCGACGGTCTCGGATCTGCAGCCCTTCGTCGAGTTGATCGCCAAGACGGGCACCGGCCAGGACATCACCTCCTACATCTCGCTTTTGACGCCGCCCGTCGAGACGCCCTGGATCGATTTCGACGCCGGCGAGTACGGTCCCGCCGGAGATCGGGAGTTCCACCTCGTGTTGCTCGACAACGGTCGGATGGCGATGCGCGAGGACGAAGAGCTCAGAGAGACGCTCTATTGCATCCGCTGTGGCGCATGTTCGAACGCGTGTGCGAACTTCCAATCGACCGGCGGCCACGCGTTCGGAGGCGAGACCTACTCCGGTGGGATCGGAACGGGCTGGGAGGCCGGCGTCCACGGCCTCGATTCGGCGGCCGACATGAACGATCTCTGTACCGGCTGTTCTCAGTGTGTCAACAAGTGCCCGGTCAAGATAGACATCCCCTGGATCAACACGGTCGTCCGCGATCGGCTGAACCGATCGAACGACCCCGACACCTTCGATTTCCTCGTCGACGGGCTGTCGCCGGACGAGGAAACGGCCGGGCTGGACGTCCAAAAACGGCTCTTCGGCAACATCGAGACGGCCGCGAAACTCGGTTCGATCGCGCCGGGACTCTCGAACGCCGTCCTCGGACTCTCCCCCGTTCGGGGACTGCTCGAACGCCTCGCCGGGGTCGATCGCCGGCGTCGATTGCCGAGACTCGCCGAGGAAACGCTCGTCGAGTGGGCCAAGCGCCGTCCGAACGCGAACCCCGACGCCGATCGAGAGGCGGTGCTGTACGCCGACCTCTACACCAACTACTTCAACCCCGAGCGCGGGAAGGCCGCCGTCCGGGTGCTCGAATCCCTCGGCGTCTCGGTTCGGGTCCCACCGGTTCCCGAGAGCGGCCGAGCGCCGCTCTCACAGGGGATGATCGACACCGCCGACGGGAAAGCCAGCGAGGTGTACGCGGCGCTCTCCGAGCACGTCGACGCCGGCCGCGACATCGTCGTCATCGAGCCGTCAGATCTGGCGATGTTTCGCGTGGAGTACGGGCGGTTGCTCCCCGAGAGTTCGGCCGACCGACTCGACGCGTCCAGTTACGAGATCTTCGAGTACCTCTACGGACTCCTCGAGAACGGGGCGGGTATCGACGCGTTGTCGACGGTCGAGGAGGAGGCGCTCACCTACCACAGCCACTGCCAGCAGCGAACCCTCCGTCTGGACCCCTACACGACCCAAGTCCTCTCGGAGGCTGGCTACGACATCTCGACGACCGATGTCGAGTGCTGCGGGATGGCCGGCAGTTTCGGCTATAAAGCCGAGTACTACGAACTCAGCATGGACGTGGCCTCCCGACTCGACGGACAGCTCCCGGCGGACGGACGTGTCGTCGCGAGCGGGACCTCCTGCGGCGAGCAGATCGGGGCGTTGACCGCCGAGGACGTCCCCCACCCGATCACGCTGTTGGATCCCGGCTCGCAGTAGTCGATTCCTCGCTCGGGTTCGACCGATCGCGCCGACCTTCAGTGCCCTTTACTCCCCCAGCCGAAGGCGGACCAGCCGCCGTCGGACGTGATGACCTCGCCGGTGGTGTAGTGGCCCCCCTCGGCGAGAAACAGCGCGACCGATCCGATCTCTTCGAGTGTGCCGAATCGACCCAGCGGCGTGCGGTTCTCGATGTGTGCGTCGTCGAAGCCGTAGTAGGGCCACTCCTCCCGGCCGAGCGACGTCCCGCGGTCGTCGCTTTCTCGGGTCCCCGCCGTGAGTTCCGTTTCGATGTATCCCGGTGCCATCGCGTTGACGCAGATATCGTGTTCGGCGAGTTCGACCGCGAGACACTTCGTGAGCGTGTTCACGCCGCCCTTCGAGGCGTTGTAGGGGGCGCGCCCCTGGATGCCGACCGAGCCGAACATGCTGGAGACGTTGATCAGCTGTCCGCCGCCCCCCCGCTCTATCATCCGTCGGCCGGCGGCCTGCGCGCAGTAGAAGACGCCCGAGAGGTTGACGTCGATGACGCGTCGCCACTCTTCGGGATCGAGTTCCATCAGCGGTTCGACGACGGTCACGCCCGCGTTGTTGACCATGATATCGAGCGAGTCGTACTCGTCGACGGCCCGATCGACGAGGTGGCTCGCGCCCGCAGGATCGGAAATATCCGCCTCGACGGCACTCGCGGTGCCGCCGTCGTCCCTGATCTCCTCGGCGGTCGTTTCCGCGCGATCGAGCGTGCGTGAGTTCGTGACGACGTTCGCGCCCTCCTCGGCGAATCGGATCGCGATCGCGGCTCCGATCCCGCTGCTGGAGCCGGTGACGACCGCGGTTTCGTCGGCTAATCGGCCGGACATACGCCCGGGAACGACCGCCCCAAATAAAAACCGTTCTTCCCGCGGCTCCTCGAACGGTTTCCACGCACCGCACGGATGTCTACACTCAGCCGGCGAGTTCGTCGAATCGCTCCGCGAGGTCGAGGTCCTTCTCGGTGATTCCGCCGGCGTCGTGCGTCGTCAACCGGACTTCGACCTCCCGCCAGCCGATCGTCATCTCGGGGTGGTGAAACGCCTCCTCGGCGAGCCCGCCGGCACCCGCGGCGAAGCCGACCCCCTCGAGATACGAGTCGAACTCGAAGGTGCGGGCGATCTCGTCGCCCTCGCGGCTCCACCCGTCGGGTAGTTCGGCCTCGATCTCGTCGTCTGGAAGTACGTCGCTCATGCCTACGACGTGGGTCCGGAGACGGTTAACTGTTCACGGCGACCTCCGGTCTTATCCGGTCAACTCCGTCGCTCACATCGCCTTCGTCGTTTCCGATGGAGTCACTCTACTCGCCTTCGTCGTTGTCCGGGGGATCACTCAAATCGCGACTGTCGTTTTCCGTGCGATTTTACCGACCGCGGACGAGTCGGTCGGTATGCCCTCGCTTCGCCCCGACCCTCCCGACCCGACTCGACGGCACCTCCTGACCGCGACTGCGGCGACGGTCGCGATGACTGCGGGCTGTAGCGTCTTCGGCGCTCCCCGGTACACCCTCCGAAGCCGACCGACCGAAGGCGCGAACCCGACCGACCTCTTCGGCTGGGATCCTCGGCCCGCCGGATTTCACCACCGGTGGAGGGACGGGTACGTCGACGAGCTGGCCGAAGCGCTGTATGCGACCGACCGAGTCGACTCGGTCGAGTTCCCGCTCGTCGAAGCGCGCCCGAGTGGCGAAGACGGCTACGCGCCGACGTACGCCCACCACGATGGACGGTTCGACCGGATCGACGTCAGACCGGAGCCGGTCGAACTCGATCGGTGGGTGGTGTGGATGGAGCCCCTCGAATCGCTTCCAGAGGGCGTCGATTACGTGAGCGACGCCGAGGAACCGTACCGGGTTCCGACCGATGGCCTGTCGGCGCTCGACGCGACGATCATCGAGGAGGCGACGAGCGCGGCCCTGCGCTCCGTGGTCGGTGACCGAGATCACGCGGCGCGGCGCGCCCCCGAGCGCGGCGTCGTCTTCTTCGACCCGCTGGAGCCGGCGGAGAGCGAACTGCTCTCGGAGCCGCCATTCGAGTACGCCCGTATCGAGCCGGAGGGACACGGAACGCCGGACGAACTCGCCCTGCGAGTTCGTGCGAGCGAAGAGTCCGTCGAGACGACACGCTACGTCCACGAACTGCGGCCGGTCGCGAAGTCCGAACGGGCCTTCGTCGAGCACGTCCGTTCCGAGCACGTCGCAATCGAGTACGGCGATTCACCGCCTTCCGAAGAGATCGAAGCAATCCTCTCCGAGTCGACGACGGCCGCGAGCGGACCCGCCACCTACGTTGAAGATGCCCCCCTCTCGGATGCGTTCGAGCGGGTACTCGCCGACCTCGGACTGGCGGACGCGACGATCCCGGACGGTCGGCAGGTCGCGAGTTGGCTTCGATTTTACGGGTATCGGGGCGACTACTACGAGGCTCGCCTTCGGATCAGCCATCTCTGAGCGTGTCTCCGGCTCGATTCGACCCTTCTCAGTCGCCCGCCGTCGACGCACCGGCTGTCGCCCCCGTCTCGATACCCCGAACGCGCCAGACGGCGGCGAGCGTCAGCCCGAACGCCGCGAGCGAGAGCCCGAGGATGAGCAGCTGTCCGGCGTCGCCGAACGCCCGTCTGGCGACGACGAGCTGTCCGATGACGAGTACCGCCGCGACGCCGGCGGTAGCGGGGGCACTCCGGACATCCATCTCGCGCCCCCCCAACGAAACGATCGCCAGCGCGGCGAAGGTCCCAAATCCGAGACTGTAATAGACGAACTGGACGATCTCGCCGAACGTGACGAACAGCCGCGGGGTGAGCGCGATCGCGATCGGAAACCCCACCAGGGCCACCCCGCCCGCCCGCTTGACGTCGCTCGCAGAGAGCGACGACGTTTCCGCATACGCCCACACCGTCGCGGCAACGAACACCCCGAGCATGAGCGCCGCGAGCCCGAAGTGAAGCGTCAACACGAGCACGGAGTAGCCGAAGACGAACTCCTGAACCAGGACGGTGAACGCACCGAAGACGATCTGTAACGGGGTCAAAAGCAACCCCACCAGCGTCGCGACCCGAACACGTCGGCTGGCGCCGCCCCGCCAGGCCACGACCGTCGACGCGAGTATCGCCAGCCCGGTGACCATCGCGATCAGGCGGTGGAACCACTCGATGAACGACATGAAATTCGCCGGGAAGAGTCCGAAGACGGCGCCGTCACAGAGCGGCCACCGCGCCTCGCAGGTCAGTCCCGAACCGGCCGCCGCGGTTATCACGCCGAGTACCGCGGTGATCGCCGTCACGACCGTGGTCACGAGCAGCAGCCGACGGAGGTCCATAACTCGGGCTCCGGCCCGAATCGACATATATGACTCGAAACTCGAACCGCGGTCCCCCGATCGACGTGGGTACCTTTTTGAGGGTTCTGGACGGGGGACTACTATGGGAATCGACGAGGATTCACTGGAGTATCACCGGATCGATCCGCCGGGGAAG
>CAZLHT010000045.1:6897-8752 GCA_964559185.1 uncultured Natronomonas sp. | reverse complement strand
AACCGCTCGATCCCGAGGACGTCCGCGAGGCGTGCGCCGAACACGAGCCGGCCGTCGTCGGCGTCGTCCACGCCGAGACCTCGACGGGTGTCCTCCAGCCGTCGATGTCGAGGATCACCGAGGCGGCGCACGACCACGGCGCACTCGTCATCGCCGACTGCGTGACTTCCCTCGGCGGGGTCGAGTTCCGGATGGACGAGTGGGGGATCGACGCCGCCTACTCCGGCGGCCAGAAGTGTCTCTCGTGTCCGCCGGGGGCTAGCCCGCTGTCGGTTAATGACGCGGCGATGGAGAAGATCCTCGACCGGGACGAACCGGTCCGATCGTGGTATCTCGATCTCTCCCTCCTCGAAGGGTACTGGGGCGAGGAGCGGGCCTATCACCACACCGCGCCGATCAACAACGTTTACGCGCTCCGGGAAGCGTTGCGATTGGTCCGGGAAGAGGGGATTTCGGCGCGCTGGGATCGGCACCGACGGTTCTCGAACGCGCTCCAGGAGGGACTGTGGGCACTTGGACTCGACCCCGTCGTTGCGCCGTCGGCACGACTGCCGAGTCTGACGACGGCGCAACTGCCCGGCGGATTGGCCCCCGGAGAGATCGTCAATGCGATGCGTGACTCGCACGAGATCGAAATCGCGACCGGGCTTGGAGCGTTCTCCGACGAAGCGGTCCGGATCGGCTGTATGGGTCACGGCGCGCGGCGCGGACCGGTCCTTGAGACGCTCGGCGCGCTCGGCGAGACGCTCTCGGATCACGGGATCGACGGCGATCCTGGAGACGGCGTCGCAGCGGCGGTGGACGCGCTGTAAGGAGAAAAGTAACCGATTACGGCGCCGGAAGTACGTCGGCGCTCGGGTGGAGCACGCTCGATTCGCCTTCGTCGATGGTGATAACTGCCCAGTCGTAATCGGGTTCGAGATCGAGTAGCTGATCTCGGACGTCCGCCGCCCGGTCGGCACGAGCGACGAAGCAGCGAAGCCGACCGTGTGTGTTCGCCTCGGTTGGATCGGCGGCCGTCACGTAGACCGTGCGCCACTTTCGTTCGGCTCGAAGCTCGTTGTCCTCCGCTTCGACCGCGTAGCCGAGATTGTGGAAGACGGTTCGGGCCTCCTCGATAAGGGATGTGCTAACAGCTCCCATTCGTATGATGGTTGGACGTGGCGGGAAATAAAGATTGGTACGTGCCCGATCCGTGACCTGTATCGGAATGGGCAGGTTTGAATCCGACGACAGGAAAGACGGTACGAGAAAATTTTTCGATACTCGATATATTCTTCTTCACTCGTGGGCGGCGTCCCACTCTTCGGCCTTGTGGAAGTTCGAACATCGGTTACACTGGATGCGACCCATCGAACCGACGGCATTGTCGAACGATTCGCAGTTCGTACAGAAAAATCCCCAACGACGATTCATCCCGGCGTCGGCGTAGACGACTCGAAACGTGCCCTTATTACCCTTCTCGCTCGAGGAGGAGAGATACAGCGTCTCGCCGTTCGGGCCGATTCGTTGCTCCATACGGAACCTGTGCGAGCGAACGAGAAAACCATCACGGTACCGACCCATCGGTACCGGACCATGCCGTACAGCCGCTCGAGACGAAACGAAAGACTAGACGGCGAGACGATACGGTTTTTTCGCTTCGACCCGGAGACCTCCCCGTGCGGCTGCTTCACTACTCGGATATCGAAAACGTCCATGACGATCCCGAAACCGTCGCCCGTCTCGCCGGGACTATTCGCTCGCTTGACGACGCCCGGACCCTCGTCTGCGGTACCGGCGATAACGTCGCTCCCGGCGTGTTACCGCTCGTCACCGACGGCGAGATCGCCCTGGAATTCTTCGACGCCGTTTC
>CAZLHT010000045.1:2780-6797 GCA_964559185.1 uncultured Natronomonas sp. | reverse complement strand
TCGGTGTTTCAGGAGGGTGCCGATACACCCGGATTTGGCGAGTCTGACTGGTGGCACGCGCACGTTTCGGGGGCACGACTCGTCTACGATCACGAGGACGATCGGCTCTCCGCGGCGAGCGTCTCGGGCGAGTCGATCGACGATGGAGGACGCTATCGACTCGCAATCTCGGAGTTTCTCCTGCACACCGAGGTGGAATTTCCGTCGCTCTCAGACGCGCCAATCCTCCAACGGCTCGACACGCAGTATGAGATCCTCATCGAGTACGCACGGGTAGTCGGTATCGAACCCGAACTCGAGGGACGGATCGCTCGCGACGGCATTTGATCGGAAGGCTCGCGGCGGGCGATGGGGAGGACGCGATCGGAAGTTTCAGGCGGGGGCGCACCTTCCCACCGATAATGACGCTCGTCGTCGTCCCCGTCAGATATCCGCTATCGCGTCACTCTCGGGCGACCCTCCAGCGGGCGATCGAAGTGGCCGAAGAACAGGACGCCGACCTGACGGTCCTTCACGTGAACCTCTATCAGAACGACGAGAACGTCTCCCGAACCGAACTCAAGAGCGCGATCGAGCGGATGTTCGGCCGACTTCCCCGCGCCCGATTCGTCGTGCGCCCCGGCTTTCTCGTCGAGGAGACGATCCTCGACGAGGTCGCCGCCGAGGGTGCGAACTTCGTCGTAATCGGACGAAAACAGGCCGGTCGGTGGCGGCGGATGCTCCGACGGATGATCGACGAGCCGAATATCGAGGAATTCCTCCGCCGCGAACTCGATTGCGAGGTTATCACCGCGGCTCCGTAGCCCCGTCGCTTCGTTCCGAGGGTTCGCTCCCGTCTTCGGGGATGTTTCCCTCCCCGTCGGCATCGATTTCGGATTCCATCCGAGCGGTCGCGCCGCCCTGTCTCGACTTCGCGGTCGTCTTCGATTCCCGCATCGAGACCTGCAGCTCGCCGCTCGTGTCGTCGAATACCATGTGCGAATGGGGGTACGGAATCTCGATCTCGTGCTCGTCGAAGCGCGTCCAGATTTCGGTCAACACTCTCGAACGAAGGGCCGTCTGTTTGTACGGCTCGCTCGCCCAGTATCGAAGCCGGAGGAGTACTTCGCTGTCGCCGAACTCGCGGATGTAACCACTCGGTGAGGCCGGATACCGGGCGCTTCCGATTCGGATGTCGGGTCCCCCCTGTATCACGCCGTCGACGGATCGAGCGGCGGCCTCCATCTGTTCTCTCGCGACCTCGATGTCGCTCTCGTAGGTCACGCCCACGTCGAGCGTCATTCGGATGCGGGTGTCTTCAGCCGAGTAGTTGATCACGTCCCGCTCTCTCATCGTTCCGTTCGGTAGCACGATGAACGTGTTGTCGAGGGTGAACATTTTCGTGTACACGAGCGTGATCTCCTCGATGAACCCCTTCGTCTGGGTGTCCTCGAACTCGATCATATCGCCGATCTCGAAGGGCTGTTCGGAGAGGATGAAGATCCCGCTGATGATGTTCCCGATGATCGGCGCGAGAATGATACCGACGACGGCCGAGAACACACCGACGGAGAGGGCGATGTTCCCGAATCCAATCCCGAAAAAGCTCAGGGCCGTCAACACGGCGCTGAGAACGATGAGCAGCTGGAGGCTTCGCAAAATCGTTCGGGTCACCGACGGACGCTTGAACTGACGGGCGATTCGACGACCCAGCATCTGCCGGGCGAGGCGGGAGAGATAATACGCGAAGACGACGAGCGCGATCGCGAAAACCAGCCGGAACAGAAACACGGGAACGTACCCGGGAAGCCACTCCGGCGGAGTGAGTCCCGGTCCGCCGCCGATCGTCGAATTCGGCGGATCCGTCTGCAGCGGGACCGTTAGTCCGTTCATACGGATGCGTCGATCGGAGGTGGCAAAAAACGTTGCCACTGCGCTTTCACACCGCTACGGATGACACAGCCTCTCCGGCCGGCACCGAAGTATAAGTCCGATCGTGTCGAAGAGTAACGTATGTCATCGACGTCCGACACCTCGTTCGAAGTTCAGCTCGAGACCCCCACAGGCACGCTCTTGGCGGGCCTCGCGGAGTACGGTCTCGCCGGACTCACCGCCGCGGAGTATCTCACGACCGAACTCGAACTCGAGCGGATCGGTCACATCACCGTCGAGGGTTTCCCGGCAATCACGCCGTTCGAGAACGGGACGCCACGTCGACATACCCGGTTGTTCTCCAAGCCAGGGGTCGATTTCACGGTTCTGGTCGGCGAACTCGCCGTTCCGCCGGCCGCCGCGAAACCGTTCGCGGACGGCATCACGGCCCAATCCAACGAAGCAGGTCTCGAGGAAATCGTCGTTCTCTCCGGCGTCCCGATCGCACATGGACCTGACGATCACCGACCGTTCTACATCGCCACCCAACGGTATCAGGATAGCCACTTCGTGGACGGGACGGATCTCACGCCGATGACCGGTGGTTTCCTCGAAGGCGTCAATGCCGAACTGATGGAACGAGCGCTCGAAGCGTCGCTGCCGACGTGCGTATTGACAACCCCGGTCCACGCTCGCATCCCCGACATTGAGGCGGCGTTACGGTTGCTCGAGGCGGTGGACCGGATTTACGGGATCGATCTCGACACGGAACCGCTCGAAACGTTCGCCGCGGATCTCTCGAAACAGTACGAAGAACTCGCGGCCCGGATCGAAGCCAACCAGGAGGAGCACCTCGCGGACGATCGCATGTACATGTAGCACAGCTAGTTACGGGAAGGGGTGGTATTCCCGATTGAGCCGGGGTTCGAATCCAAGCGATTCGGGAACCGTTCGTGCCCGGCGGCCGAAGTATGGCTCGCCGGTAAAAAGCGGCTGTGCTGACGGAACGAGCGCTCGAACGCTTTCGAAGCCCATCGATTCCACGTCACGGGGAGTCAATCGTGCGGCGTACGCATCCAAGCCAGCTGCGGTGACTCGATCGACGAGGGCCGCGAGTTCCGCACTCCCTCGCGGTCGATCAACCGGACCGACGGTGGCTGCCGGAACCGTCGTCTCCGGATTCACGAACTCGCGGACCGGCTTTGGGAACGCGGCGTAGGTTCCGATCGAGCCCCCAGCGTCTGCGGCCCGTTCCATTCCCATCCGCCGCAGTTCGAGCCAGTTCTGGATAGCCTCCTCCAACGCGCCGCGGGCGGCCGCCGCCGGATCCAGATCCGCGGCCGATCCGGCGGCGAAGCGGGGCCATTCCCCCTCGCGGTGGACGCAAACGGCGACGACGGGAACGTCGATATCCTGCGTGAGTAACACAGCCGTCGTCGAGAGCCCCTCGCTTTCCGCTCGATTTACGAGGGTCTCGAACCCATCGTCGTCGATTGCGAGGCCCATCGGTTCGTACGTCGAGTACCACGCCAACATGGCGGCGTCCCGTTCGACGACCTCGTACAAACCCGACAGAATAGCTTCCGATCGGTCGTTTCCGAGCCCTAGCCCCGTCGTGATCGATGGCCGAATCGTCCGTTCGGCCGGCGGAAAGACGACGAGTTCCGCTGGAACTTGGACAGTATTGCCGGTTTCGAGGTTCTCGGCGCTATACCAGTGTCGAATTCGTTTATCCGATGAATCATCGGGACGGACGAATCGTCCCGAATCGATCGGCGCGCTCGGTGCTGTTAAAAAATCGGCGGTCCGATAGACGGCGGCGCTGTATCGCTCCAGCGCTTCCCCGAGTGCTTTCATAAATGCGGGATCCCAGTCCCTCCCGACGCCGCCGGCGTGATCCGGCGCGTCTCCGTCGGAGAACGGCGTCTCTGCGAGCGTCGCCAGATAGTACGGGACCGGGAACGATTCCAGTTCCCCGACGGAACCGATGGGTCCCACGCGCTCGTCGAAAGCGACCTCGGCGAGAGAAATCGATTCTTCGAGCGATCGAGTGTCCTCGTTTCGATGAAGTCCGTTCATCCTCCCCGGTCGATCTTCACACGCACAGTACGGAACCGGAAGGAGTCGTCGGTGCACGTACGGAAGTTCGATGACGCCACCGAGAAT
>CAZLHT010000045.1:0-2680 GCA_964559185.1 uncultured Natronomonas sp. | reverse complement strand
CGGAGACGGTCGCTTCCGGAAGCTCAAGCATCGAGTATGGATCGAGCCGCGTCGACGAGTTCGTCTGCCTCCACGTTTTCGAGTCGCTCGTCGGCGAGTTTCAACCGCAGTCTAGGACGACCCACGTCGATGGGGACCTTTTCGGTGTCAATCAGACCCTGTTCTTCCATTTTGGTTTTCGTCCGGGAGAACGTGGCTTTTGAGGCGATACCGACATCTTCCCCCCATTTTGAGACGTCGTACAGAAGCTCTTCATTTTTCGCTGCGATCAAAAGAGCGACCATCACCTCGTCCAACTCATTTTCGCGTTCGTCCGCGGTCTCGAACAGCGAGAGAGCCGCATCGAAATCATCGGCGGTCGTCGCTCCGAGTTCCGCCTCCATGGTTTCCCGAACTCGGGCCAACGAGGGTGTACGCAACGGGTAGGGCTCGGCTTGTTCCCAGGCTCTCTCGAAGCGTTCGTTCGCGCTTTCGATGAACGCCTCGTCGTCGGTCGTCAACCCCGCCACACGGTCGTTTGCACCAACTATCGAAACGACCGACGAGCCGGTTATCAACAGGGTGTTCGTCCCGTCGTCGCCGGTTCTGATTTCGAGCGCGCCTGATTCGATGTGATTCGCCGCTCGTCCCGCGGTGAGGAAATCGCTCGTAACGCGCTTTACCGTGTCTCGATCACCGAGAAGACGAACCGGCGGCGCGCTGTCGTCTAACACCTCGACGAGCGCTTTTATCGTCTCGGCGTCGGGAGCCACGACGAACAGACCCTCATCCTCGGCCCGGAGGGCCTCGTCGAGTACGTCCGCTACCGTGCGCTCCATGACATTTGATTCCATCAGCGTGCGTACAACTAAGTGCGTGAATGTATTTAATATTAGCGGCAGTTTTCCTGTAAATCCCGGCACTGCTGGACGTTTGTCCGATCCACTCGGATCGTGCCCGGCGTATTTTTGGAAGCTAACTTTCTTCGACGGCCGTCTCCGGATCCTCGAACGGGTAGCTTCTTGTCCCGCCGTCTCCCACGTTCGATATATGAGATACGAGCAGGTCCGACGCACCGATCCGGCGGTGGCAGACGCTCTCGTCGGCGAAGTTCGACGACAGGAGGACACGCTGGCGATGATCGCCTCGGAAAATCATGTCTCCGAGGCCGTCTTGGAGGCACAAAGCTCAGTGCTGACGAACAAATACGCCGAGGGATACCCGGGCGAGCGCTACTACGCCGGCTGTGCGCACGCCGACGAAATCGAATCGATCGCGATCGAGCGCGCGAAGGAACTGTGGGGTGCGGAACACGTCAACGTCCAGCCGCACGCCGGCACGCAGGCCAACATGGGCGTCTACCTCGCCATGCTCGAACCCGGAGACAGGATCCTCTCTTTAGAACTCGAACACGGCGGCCACCTCAGCCACGGCCATCCGGCCAACTTCACCGGCAAGACTTACGAGGTCGAACAGTATGAGGTTGATCACGAAACGGGCTACATCGACTACGACGACCTCCACGAGCAGGCCGAGGCGTTCGGTCCGGATATCGTCGTCTCGGGCTATTCCGCGTACCCGCGGGAGGTCGACTTCGAGCGGGTACAGGAAGCCGCCGCCGCCGCCGACGCCTATCACCTCGCCGACATCGCACACCTCACGGGGCTCGTCGCCGCAGGCGTGCACGAATCGCCGGTCGGTATCGCGGATTTCGTCACCGGATCGACGCACAAGACGATTCGTGCCGGTCGCGGCGGGATCATCATGTGCGAGGAGGAGTACGCGGACGCGATCGACGCCGCCGTCTTCCCCGGCGCGCAGGGCGGTCCGCTCATGCACAACATCGCCGGAAAGGCGGTCGGGTTCGGGGAGGCGCTCTCGCCCGGATTCGAGCGGTACGCCCGGCAGATCGTCGAGAACGCGGCGGCCCTCGGAGACCGCCTCGAGGAACACGGTTTTTCGCTCGTCTCCGGCGGGACGGACACCCACCTCGTCTTGGTCGACCTCCGCGAGTCGCACCCGAATACGAGCGGCACCGTCGCCGAGGAAGCGCTCGAAGAGGTCGGAATCGTCCTCAACAAGAACACCGTTCCCGGCGAGACGCGTTCGCCCTTCAACCCGTCGGGTATCCGCGCCGGAACGCCTGCGCTCACAACCCGTGGCTTCGACGAGGCCGCCTGCGAGCGAGTTGCGGACGTCATCTATCGGGTCGTCGGCAACCCCGACAACGATGAGGTCAAAGCCGAAGCCTCTTCGAAGGTCGAAGAACTCTGTTCGCAGTTCCCCCTGTACGACCGAGAGGGGTCGCTCGTCGACTTCGAGTAGTCGATCCGGGGGTGTCTCCACTGTTCTCAACGACGATGATCGATCCGCTCACATACCCGACCGCGTGTTATATACCGTCGAAACGAACGATCGAACATGAGTACGTTCGTCGTCGTCGGCGGTGACGCGGCCGGGATGTCGGCGGCAAGCAAGGCCAAACGGGATGATCCGGACCTCGACGTGGTCGTCTTCGAGAGGGGCGAGTGGGTGTCTTACGGAGCCTGCGGGCTCCCGTACTACGTCAAAGGCGAAATCCAAACGCTCGAAGAACTTGTTTCCGTGACCCCCGAGGAGTTCCGCGAGGAGCGGGACATCGACCTTAGGACGAACCACGAAGTCGTCGAAATCGATCCGGACGATCGAACCGTCACCACAC
>CAZLHT010000044.1:4126-8761 GCA_964559185.1 uncultured Natronomonas sp. | reverse complement strand
ACAGCGCCCTCAACGCTGCGCCGTTGGCCTGGCTTGGCTACCCACGCACGTGGTGGTTCTATCCGCATTCAGCCGTAACTCGGGGGGCAATAAAAGGGCTTTCCTTTGCCCCGGTATCGCCGTTTCCTCCGGTAAGTTATCCGATTCGACTCGCCAGCGACAGCGACGAATATCGGGAAAGGCGCGGGGTTGAAGTGTACTCCGGAAGTTCGATCGAATATGGCGAAATACTCCACCGGCGGTATCGGAGACGATTCCGGCGGGGCGTGCGAACTCTGCGGGGCGGAGGGGCGATCGGTCGAAACCGCGATCGTGGCCGGGGCCGAACTGCAGGTCTGCGAGGAGTGTCGCAAACACGGCGAACGCCCGGATACGGCTCCCGACGATCGGGAGAAAGAGCGCGAACGCCGGCGGAAAACGGCGCGAAACGTTGCGAGGCTCGACGACGCACGATCGGCAGACACTGACTGGGAGAAAGGAACCGATTACGAAGACGATCCGCTCCCCTATCTCGTCGGCGAGTACGGCTCGATCCTCGAAGCGGCTCGACAAGAGGCCGGACTGCGGACGGACGAACTCGCAGCGGAGATCGGTGCGGACGAGGACGATATCGTGGCGGTCGAACAGGGTCGGGCGTCCCGAGCGGGCGTCGGCGGATCGGTCATCGAAGCGATCGAAGATCACCTCGGGATCGAACTCGCCGAAACGTGATCGACCCGTCTTTCCCTCCGACGACGTCACGTGCCCACAAAGGGTCCGACCCACCCGACGGGTCGGCGGTCCCCACCCACTCGCGGGAGCGAATGTGATCGAAAACTACGGGGCGGTCGTGTTCGATCTCGACGGGACGCTCGTTCGATTGAACGTCGATTGGGACACGGTCGCCGAGGAGGTCGGCGCGACGCTCCGATCGCGCGGCGTCGACCCGCCGGATTCGCTGTGGGGGATGCTCGAGACAGCCGACGAACACGAGTACGGAGCGGCGGTCGAGGAGATCATCTCGACCCACGAGCGAGAGGGTGCGGCTACGTCGACTCGCCTGCCGGCCGCCGATACGATACCGGACCGCCCGACGGGAGTCTGTTCTTTGAACTGCGAAGCTGCCTGCCGGATCGCGCTATCGACCCACGATATCGCCGGGGTCGATGTCGTCGTTGGACGGGACTCCGTTGGGACCGAAAAGCCCGATCCCCGGCCGCTGTTGGAAACGGTCGAACGGCTCGACTGCGAGCCGGTGATGACGGTGTTCGTCGGAGACACGGAGCGGGACGCGACGACGGCCGAACGCGCCGGGATCGACTACGTCGACGTCGCGGCGTGGCTCCGAGCGTACAGGTAAACGGGGACTGCAATACAGAGCCAGACGACGGCCCCGACGCGAATCGCGAAGTTCGCCCACTGGCCCCAGGCCGTCAGTTCGAAGAAAAGGGAGAGTCCCGCCACGACCGGCGCGCCGACGACGATCGTCAACACGAAGGTCGTCTGCATCACCCAGCCGTAGTCGACGCCCTCGGGATCGGTCGTCTCGATGGGGGGACTCATTGTCACCGATCCGTGAGACGCACCGTAAGCCGTTACGGTTTCCGACGGGTGTTTCCGTACCTCATTCGTCCCACTCGGCCCGACACTTCGGATCGCAAAAGTGCGTCGTCACGACGGTGTCGTCTTCGATGCGCGTGACGACGCGGTGGGAGGGACGCCGTACGATCGGATCGCTACAGACCGCACACCGCGGCGCATCCTCCTCCGTTACGTTCTCACCGAGATCCGAGGTCGGGTCAACCATCTCATGCAAGCGTTGGACGGGAGCTATATCAACGATTATGTTTGTGCTCGCCGGCGATATACGATCGAATTACCGATCCCGCGTCACCGACTCACCCGGATCGGTTCGAGCGTTCGACGAGAGAACGACCCCCGGCGCGAGACTCGTGTTTACGCCCGTCTTGGCTCCCGGTCCGGCGACGACGCCGTACTTGCGACGGCCGGTCGATACTCGATCACCCTTGACCGTCTGTCTGATCGCCCGGTCGTCGTGTCTGAGGTTCGCCACCTGCGTCCCGGCTCCGATATTTACCCCGGGGCCGAGCACGCTGTCGCCGACGTACGAGAGGTGGGGGACGTTGGTCCCCGCCATGAGAACGCTGTTTTTGAGCTCGACGCCGTTGCCGACGTGGCAGTCCCGCCCGATGAGCGTCGTCCCGCGCACGTACGCGTTCGGACCGACACTCGCCCCCGATCGGACGATCGCCGGACCCTCGATGACGACTCCCGAATCGATCGTCGCGCCGGCTTCGACGGCGACGGATCCACGAAGCGTCGCCCGTTCGTGGACGTCTCCGTCGACCCGTCGTTCGAGCTCGGCGATCTTCCACTCGTTGGCGGCGAGCAACTCCCACGGCCGCCCCACGTCGAGCCACCGCGATAGCGGGACCGACGTCACGGACGTCGCGTCGATCGTCCGTTCGACCACGTCCGTGAGTTCGTACTCGCCGCGTTCGCTCTCGGCAACGTCGAGCCACTCGAGAGCCGACTCGGGAAAGGCGTACGCCCCCGCGTTCGCGAGCTTCGACGGCGGGTCGTCGGGTTTTTCGACGATCCCGGTGACGCGATCCCCGGACGACGACGTCGAAAGCACGCCGTAATTTCGCGGAGCGTCGACTTCGATCGCCGCGATGGCGGGCGCGGCGTCGAACAGCGTCTCGATGGCCGCTGGCTCGTAGAGATTGTCCCCGTTCAACACGGCGAACGATCCGTCGAGCCGGTCGCGGGCGGCTCTGACCGCGTCCGCCGTGCCTCGCTGTCGTTTTTGGACCGCGGTCGAAACCGGAACCCCACGGTATTCCTCGCCGAAGAATTCCCGAACGGCGTCGGCCCCGTAACCGACGACGACGACGAGTTCCGTCGCACCGGCGTCCACCGCCGCGTCCGCGGGGTGAGCGCACAGCGGCCGATCCGCGACCGGCAACATCGGCTTCGGGACTGTTTCGGTCAACGGTCGCATTCGGGTTCCCTCGCCGGCGGCGAGGATGACTGCTTGCATACGATATCAGTCGCGCGGAATTGATAAAAACGGTCGGGCTGCTCTCCGGACGTTCGATCGAGTTACTCCTCGAGCGTCGTCTCCTCGATGGCCGGTGGCTCACCGTCGTCGGCGCGGCGACGGACATCGACGTGATAGTGTTCGAGGATATCGCGTCCCAGGAGGATCGAATAGTCCATGTGTCCCCGATCCTCGATGCTCGCGGTGACGGTGTGTTGTTTCCCGCCGATACCGACGACGAGATCGACGACCGGTCGAGAGCGTCCTGATTTCAGGCTCCCGGATTTGATCTTGACGATGTCCTTGATCGGTCCGGTCCCGATCTCGGCGGCCAATCGGGCGTCGATGCTCGTACGGGTCGCGCCGGTATCGGATTTCGCCATGATGGTCCGTTGACCGCTCGTTCCCATTACGACGACTTCCTCGACGTAGCCGATGACGGGCGTTTCGGCCGGCGGCGTCGTTTCCGGGCGGGGCATACAGGCCGGGCGAGAGTCGTCGAGATTCGCCGTGAGTTCGTGGACCCGTTCGGGATCGACATCGCCCCCGGCGCGCTCGATTGCGAGACGGGCGATGTGGGGTGCCGGCGAGCGCCCCGTCGCCTTGAACAGTCCCCGAAAACCGGCCGTCGGATTCACCTCAAGGAGATGATATCCGTCCGCTCCCTGAACGATGTCGACGCCGGCGTAATCGAGTCCGATCTCGTCGGTCGCCCGCTTCGCCATCGTGACGATCTCGTCGGGTAATTCGTCTGTCACGTCCTCGACCTCCCCGCCCAGGGCGACGTTCGTTCGCCACTCGCCCTCGGGGGCGTAGCGGTTCATCGCCCCGACGACGCGTTCGCCGACCACGTACACCCGGAGGTCGTGATGGCGCCCCTCGTGGTGTTCGATGAGTTCCTGTAAGAAGGCCTGTCTGGATCCGACCATCGGGTTTACCGGCTCGTCGGTGTCGAGCTTCCAGGTCCCGCCGCCGTGGGTTCCAATGGCGGTCTTGTAAACGACCTCCTCCCCGAACCGATCCCGACGTGCGTTCAGCAGGTCCCCGGACAACGCCATGAGCGCATCCGGAACCGGCAACCCGGCTTTCGCGAGCGCGGTTCCGGAGGCGAACTTGTGCATCGCAGTCATCGTCGCCGTCGGCGTATTCAGCATCGGACGGATCCGATCGAGCATCGTCGCTAATCCGAGCCCCTCGGCCGGCTGTTCCTCCTTCGATAGCAGCAATCGATTGACGACGATGTCGACGTCCGGCTCGAGCGTGACCGACCCATCGGTGATGTCGACGGCGGTGTTTTCCGCCCGGAACCACGCCGTTCCGTATCCGAGGTCGTCGACGGCGTTCAGTATCGCCTTGGTCTCCTTCGAACTGTGTAGACTGAGAACGCCGACGGTGAGCGAATTCGACATAATTACACTCCGTTCGGTTGCGGCAAAACGCTGCCGGTCCCCAGGGAGTGTCTAGATTCCGAGCCGCTCCAGGCGATGCGTTTCGGGCGTCGCGAGCTCACATGAGTGAGATCCGTCACCGATCCCGAATCGAATCGGTCCGCGGTCTTATAGGTACCCCAATCGTGGCTCGGGTATGACCGC
>CAZLHT010000044.1:0-4116 GCA_964559185.1 uncultured Natronomonas sp. | reverse complement strand
TGTCTAGATTCCGAGACGCTTCAGTCGATGTCCTTCCGGCGTCGCGAAGTCACGTGACGGACAGCCGTACCGATCCCGCGTCGAATCGGTCCGCGGTCTTATAGGTACCCCAATCGTGGCTCGGGTATGACCGCGGTGTTTACGTACAACGGCGGAGCCGTCGAACCGGGGGAGACCGCGAACATTCGGTTCACCGTCAGCGAGACCTACCTCGGCGATCCGGTTCGGATTCCGGTGACGATCATCAACGGCGAGTGCGAGGGACCGACCATGAGCCTCTCGGCCGCCGCACACGGCGACGAACTCAACGGGATCGAAATCGTCAGGGAGGTTGCTCACGAGTGGGATCACACCGACCTCCGTGGCACGCTCGTCTGTCTCCCCGTGCTCAACGTTCCGGGATTCATCGCCCAACAGCGTTATCTTCCGATTTACGATCGCGACTTGAACCGCTCGTTTCCGGGACACTCGAGCGGCACCAGCGCAAAGCGAATCGCCGATCGGGTCTTCCGAAACTTCATCGAACCGTGCGACATCGGACTCGACTTTCACACCTCGACCCGGGGGCGGAGCAACATGCTTCACGTCCGTGCGGACATGACCGATCCGCCGGTCGCGCGGGTCGCAAACGCCTTCGCGTCGAACGTCATCATCGACAGCGAGGGGCCAGCCGGTTCGCTTCGCCGAGAGGCGAGCGATGCGGGTACGCCGACGATCACGATCGAACTCGGCGAAGCCCACAGGTTTCAGCGACCCCTCATCGATGCAGCGCTCGAAGGCGTCCTGTCCGTGATGGCCGAGTTCGGGATGCTCGAAGCCGAAACGGTGAAATGGCCCGGCTGGCGCACGGTCATCGAGGGCTCCGACGGGAAGACATGGCTGCGTGCCGATGCGGGTGGGCTCGTCGACATGTACCACGATCGGGGGTCGCTCGTCGAGGAGGGCGAGACGGTCTGTGCCATCACCAATCCGTTCAAAACGGAGGTGACGGAGATCGAGGCACCGTTTACCGGATTACTCATCGGCATTCCGCAAAACCCTCTCGTATATCCCGGAAACCCGCTCTGTCATCTGGTTTCGCTCGAGGAGGCGACGCTTCGAGCGTTCCGGCAGGTCCGCGAGCGAGCGAACACGTCGGGATAACCGGCGGCCACTCCGGGATGGGGGCGTGACTGTACTCGAGGATGGGGCGATTGCGTCCTCAAACGGATCCGAAACATGCGGACGGTTTCCGGCCGTGTACCGGCACGTCACGCCGGATCTTCTCCGAGAATCGTTCGCAGGTAGTAACTACTATACCGGCGCGGTCCGCAGACTTCGCTGCATGAGTCAATCGTACGACCGAGGTCTGATCGAGGACTTCGGGCGGTGGCAGGAGTTCTCCGCCGGTATGTGGGCCTGGATCTTCCACAAGTTTACCGGCTGGGTACTCATCGGCTATCTGTTCACGCACGTCGCCGTGTTGAGTACCGCGACGGTGGACGGAGCGACCTACACCGGAACGATACAGGGGCTCGAAAGCCTCCTCGTCGTTAGGTTTTTGGAGGTCGGCCTGCTGGCGGTCGCCGTCTTCCACATCCTCAACGGTATTCGCCTGCTCTTCGTCGATCTCGGCGTGGGGCTCGAGGCACAGGACAGGGCGTTTTACGCCGCACTGATCGGGACGGCGGCCATCACGGTCGCGAGCATTCCAACCTTCCTCCAGGGGGCGTTCTAACGTGGCAGAGCACTATTCGTCGTTCGAACCGAAGGGAACGCGGTGGCTGATACAGCGGCTCACCGCCGCGTTCCTCGTGATCGTGCTGGCGTATCACTTTTTGCTCTTGCACTTCGTCAACCACGCGGCCGACATCACGTTTGCCGGCACGCAGGTCCGAATGAGTCAGGTCGGGTACTTCATCACGATGGTACTGTTCTTGATCGCCGGCGCGTTCCACGGCGTCAACGGCGTATACAACGCACTCGTCAACCAGGGTCTCGACGGCACCCAAAAGACCGTCGTCAAGTGGTTACTCGTCGTCGCAGGGACGCTCTTGATCGTGCAGGGAATCCGCGTCGCGAGCGCCATGACGGGACTGTTCTGACCATGAGTACGCAAATCCAAGAACAAGAGACCGAAACGGAGCACGAACAGACGTCCGAACACCAACAGCGGCGACTGGCGGAAAAACGCGAACGGGCGAACATGACCGAACGCGCCGAGACCGATCTCTCGGGAGCGGACGAAACGGTTCGACTCGAGATCTTCCGGTACGACCCCGAAGTCGAAGGCAAGAAGGACCCCCGCTTCGATACGTTCGAGGTCCCGTTCTCGAAGGGGATGACGGTTCTCGACGCGCTCATATATGCGCGCGATCACTTCGATTCGAGTCTCACCTTCCGACACTCCTGCCGGCAGGCGATCTGCGGCTCGGACGCGCTCTTCGTCAACGGCAGACAGCGGCTCGGATGTAAGACCCAGTTGATCGATCTGGAGTGGCCGGTCCGGATCGAACCGCTCCCGCACGCCGAGGTCGTCAAGGATCTCGTCGTCGACATGGAACACTTCTACGACCAGATGGAGGCCGTCGAGCCGTACTTCCAGACGAACGAACCTCCCCAGGGCGAACTCGAAGAGCAGCGACAGAGCCGCGAGAACCGCGAGAAGGTCAAGATGTCCACACGCTGTATCTGGTGTGCCGCGTGTATGTCCTCGTGTAACATCGCAGCGGGCGACAACAAGTACCTCGGGCCGGCGGCGATCAACAAGGCCTACCGCTTCGCGATGGACGAACGGGAGGGCGCAGACCTGAAGGACCACCGGCTCAACATCATCGAACAGGAGCACGGGGTCTGGCGGTGTCAGACGCAGTTCTCCTGTACCGAGGTGTGTCCGAAGGACATCCCGCTCACAGAGCACATCCAGGAGTTAAAGCGCGAGGCGGTCAAGAGCAATCTGAAGTTTTGGTAACCGTATCCTCAAGACCCTCGAAACACAACGACAACCCATGACAATACACGAACACGACGTCATCGTGGTCGGCGCCGGCGGAGCTGGGCTTCGCGCCGCGATCGCGGCCCACGAGGAAGGCGCCGACGTGGCGATGGTCACGAAACTCCACCCGGTACGATCGCACACCGGGGCGGCGGAGGGTGGCATCAACGCCGCATTGCGGGACGGCGATGACTGGGAATTGCACGCCTATGACACGATGAAGGGGTCGGACTATCTCGGCGACGCCCCCGTCATCGAGACCCTGGCACAGGACGCCCCCGAGGAGGTCATCCAGCTCGAACACTGGGGATTGCCCTTCTCCCGGGAGGAGGACGGCCGCGTCTCACAGCGACCCTTCGGCGGGCTTTCGTTTCCCCGAACCACCTACGCCGGGGCCGAGACCGGCCATCACCTGCTCCATACGATGTACGAACAGGTCGTCAAACGGGGAATCAGGGTCTACGACGAGTTCTACGTCAGCCGGCTCGCGGTGACCGATCACGACGACCCCGACGACCGCGAATGTCACGGCTGCGTCGCCTACGACATCAAATCCGGCGACGTCGTCGGCTTCCGCGCCGATCGCGGCGTCGTCCTCGCGACCGGCGGCGATGGACAGGTGTACGACCACACGACGAACGCCGTCGCGACCACTGGCGACGGTCCGGCGATGGCCTACCGTGCCGGCGTCCCCGCCGAGGACATGGAGTTCGTCCAGTTCCACCCGACGACGCTTCCCTCGACAGGCGTACTCATCTCCGAGGGCGTCCGCGGAGAGGGGGGCATTCTCTACAACAGCGAGGGCGAACGCTTCCTGTTCGAGTCCGGGTACGCGAACAACGACGGCGAACTCGCCTCACGGGACGTCGTCTCCCGAGCGGAGCTCACCGAAGTCAACGAGGGCCGTGGAATCGAAGACGAATACGTCTACCTCGACATGCGTCACCTCGGCGAGGAGCGCATCTACGACCGCCTCGAAAACATCATCCACCTCGCGGAGGACTTCGAGGGCGTCAACCCCGTCGACGAGCCGATGCCGGTCAAACCCGGCCAACACTACCACATGGGCGGCGTCGAGACGAACGAGCACGGCGAGACGTGCATCTCGGGGCTGTACGCCGCCGGCGAGTGCGCCTGTGCGT
>CAZLHT010000043.1:5411-8869 GCA_964559185.1 uncultured Natronomonas sp. | reverse complement strand
TCATCGACACGGCGACGATGGAGTCGTGTATTGCCTGCATGGCCTGCATGGACGCCTGCCCGGTTGAGATCGAACACTTGAACAGCTTCACCCGGCTGAACCGTCAGTTAACTGACCAAGGTGACATCCAGCCGAGCATGCAGGACGTCTTCCAGAACGTGATGATGAAGGGCAATACCTTCGGCGATTCGCCCGGATCCCGTGGCGACTGGACCGCGGATCTGGAGTTCGATGTCGCGGACGTAAGAGAGACCGAAGTCGAGTATCTCTGGTACGTCGGCGACTATCCCAGCTACGACGATCGCAACAAGAAGGTCGCTCGCTCGCTCGCGAAGATCTTCGAACACGCGGACGTCGAAGTCGGCATCCTCTACGACGAGGAGGTCTACGACGGGAACGACATCCGCCGCGTCGGCGAGGAGTTCCTCTACGTCGAGCAGGCCGGAACGCTCATCGATTCCTTCGAGGACTGTACGTTCGAGAAGATCGTCTGCACCGATCCCCATTCGTACAACACCTTCAAAAACGAATATCCCGAAATCGACTTCGAGGAGTTCGCCGACGACCCCATGATGGAGTTCCAGATTGAAGGATTCTGGAATGAAGACGGCGACATCGAGGTGTACCACTGGACGCAGGCCGTCGAAGAGCTGGTCGAAACGGGTGCCGTTGCCCTCGATGGAACCGAACTCGAGTATACCGTCACCTATCACGATCCGTGTCACCTCGGTCGGTACAACGACGAATACGAGGCTCCACGTGAACTGGTCAAAGCGACCGGTTGTGAACTCCACGAGATGCCTCGAAACCGCGCGAACAGCTTCTGTTGCGGCGGGGGCGGCGGCGGCCTGTGGATGGAACTCGACGAGGAGACGAAACCGAGCGAAGAGCGGATCCGAGAGGCGCTTGAGGACACCGACGCCGGCCGCGCCGTCGAGAAGTTCGTCGTCGCCTGTCCGATGTGTATGACGATGTACGAAGACGGCCGCAAGACCGGCGGGTTCGAAGACAAGATCGAAATCGTCGACGTCGCCGAGTTGATCGTCGAGGGGCTGGAGACGGGGGGTGCGACTATAGCGGAAACCGATGAATCGAATACCGATTCGGTATCGGCCGACGATTGAGCGGGTTCGATATCGACCGACTTGTTTCGACCGATTTTTATATATGATCGGCCGATCGGACGGTCCTTGGTCTGATGAATCGCGGTCGACGCTTCGCGGTAGCGCGGTGTCGCGTCGGCCGATCAACCGTACCGTCTGGTGGCCTCCTCTATAGATCCCCATCCAACCCCCCGAAGCCATATCGTTCTCGGCCTCGGTGCGTGGCGTAACTGACAACACTTGTCCCCACGAGTGCACATTTATGTTCGACGAGATCATGCAAAAGTTCGAAGACAGTCCGAGTCAACAGGCCGTGATCCGTCTGTTGCTCGAACGCGGATTCTCCGTCAACGACGGGGGGCGCGTCGTATCCGGCGGCATCGAGATACCCGACACGGGAATCGCCCGGGAAATCGATGTCGACCGACGCGTCGTCGACGCAACGACCGATGCGATCCTCCAAGACGAGGAGTTGCGTCGCATCTTTCAGAACATATCCGCGATTCCTTCGCTCATGGATCTCGCTCCGGTGTTAGATCTCACCGTTCTCACAGTTCGGGTTAGCGATGCTGACCAGCCCGGTATTGTCGCGGCTGTGACAGATTGCATCGCGGAGAGCGATATCTCGATCCGTCAAACGATCAGCGAAGATCCCGAGTTCACCGATGAGCCGAAACTCTACATTGTAACCGACGAACGGCTCGATGGGGCGCTGATAAACCGTCTCCGAGAGTTACCGTTCGTTCGAAAACTCGAGATCGAGTGAGAGTCGGGCGTCAGATCAGGTCCGTTCAGGATTCGATTCGCCGTCCGTTGTCTCGGTTTCCGGGGGTTCGTGTCCCTCGGCGGCTTCTACGGTATCCGTTTCTTTCGGCGTGTCGACGTGCCATCGATCGACCGTCGTTTCGTAGTCGGCGAGTTTGTTTGAGACTCGAATCTTCAGATCGTCGTCGTTGACGTTGATCTCGAAGACGTACTCGCCGGCATCGGGGTCGGCCCGGTTGAGGTTCGCGCTGACGAGGGCGTTATCGAAGTAGTACGGCGACATCTGCGTCATTACGTTTTCGTAAACACTCCCCTCGACCTTTCGAAGCGCTTTTCGGGTCGCCGAATCGGCCGCTCTCGCGACGTAGTTAATCGATTCGCGCCACTCGTTGACCGCTTCGACCGGCTCTTCGAGTTGTTCGTACGATTCGGTGAGCTTTTCGCCCGCGGTCTTGAGGTCCTCGTCCGGGGACCGTCCCGCCTTTTCTCCCTCACCTTCGTCGACACTCGCCTGCTCGGCCGTTTTTTGACTGACGTCTTCCCCGAGTCGCTCGTCGGCTTTCGGACGCCACTCGTCCCACTCTTCGAGCGCGTTCTCGTCGATTCCGTGTCCACTATCGAGGAGATCCTTCAGCGCGCGGGTGATCCGCTCGCCGTGTTCGACTACCTCTCCCCAATCTCCTCGTAGCTTGAACCCGGAGACGCTTTCCTCGATTTCCATCAGGTGGGTGTATGTCGACGAGGGCATATAGCAACTACTACTGCCACTTGCTCGGGTACACTGACGGCTATCGTTCACCAACGACGGGCTTTAAGCCGTCGGCGACCGCGATATCCGTATGTCCATCGAGGATCGCGGTGATGCCCACGTCATCACCCACGCACTGGCGAAACACACGCTCTCCGGACTTCGGTCGGACGACACCGGCCAGGTGGCGTTTCGCAACGGTCTCATCGATCTCGGCCGACTCTGCGGGTTCGAAATTATCGACGGGATGATGGATACGGAGTACGTCTCGATCACGACGCCGCTCGCGGAAACGACGGGGGAGGTAGTCAAGGGTCTCGACGACGTGGTCATCGTGAACGTCCTCCGGGCGGCAACGCCGTTCGTCGAAGGTCTCGTCAAAGCGTTCCCCCACGCCCGACAGGGACTCATCTCTGCCGGACGAGATGAGGCCGCCGGGATGAACGAGGACGGGGAGTTTCCCATCACAGTCGATTACGTCAAACTGCCGGATATCAACGGAGAAGACACCGTTATCGTCGCTGACCCTATGCTCGCAACGGGGAGTACGATGGTGGCCGTCCTCGAGGAAGTGCTCGCTCTCGGACGACCGGAACGACTTATCGTCCTGTCCGCAGTGAGCGCGCCGTCGGGGTTGTACCGCGTTGACGAGGCATTCCCCCAGGTGGATCTCCTGACCGTCAGTATCGACGAGCGACTCGACGAGGACGGGTACATCGTCCCCGGCGTCGGAGACGCCGGCGATCGCGCGTTCGGGACCTGAATCCGTTCTACCGATGGGACGTTAGAGTTCGATCCGTCCGCTCGTTGCGCTCCGGAGCCGATCGAAGAGTGCGTCGACC
>CAZLHT010000043.1:0-5311 GCA_964559185.1 uncultured Natronomonas sp. | reverse complement strand
CGTAGCACGGAAAGCATCGGCTTACCTGCACTCCCGGAGGGTTCCCCGTCGTCGGAGGCGTACTCTCGAAACGGGTCCGCACGAACGCGATAGGCGGGAACGGTATGGGTAGCGTCGGGATATTCGTCTTCGACTTCGCGGATGAACGTTTCCGCGTCCGCGATCGTTTCTACGGGTCCGGCGTGACCGATAAATTCGGATCCCCGAACGGTAAACGCCGATCCCGTGCGCTTGGTGATCGTTCGATACGGCTCCGATTCTTCCACGATTCGCGTTCGAGACCGACTGATTTACGGGTTTCGTCGACACCGTCCGACGGGTGTTTATACTTCTGGCTCGCATACCCGGCGTCAATGGATCCAGGGACGGTCGTGACGTTTGTAACCGCCGGAATAGCGAGCCTGTTTATGGCTTGGGCGATCGGTGCCGGCTCGTCCGGTTCGACGCCCTTCGCTCCCGCCGTCGGGGCGAACGCTATGTCGGTGATGCGCGCAGGCTTCCTCGTCGGTATTTTGGGTCTGCTTGGAGCGACGCTTCAGGGGGCAAACGTCACGGAAGCGGTCGGCAGAGATCTCATCCTCGGGACGACGCTTTCGCCGATCGCGGCCATCGTTGCGCTTTCGATCGCCGCCGGATTGGTCGCGATTGGCGTCTTTGCAGGGTATCCGATCGCGACGGCGTTTACGGTCACCGGAGCCGTCGTCGGGACCGGCCTCGCTATGAATGGTGATCCGGCACTTTCGAAGTATTACGAAATCCTCTCGGTCTGGACCCTGACACCGTTCGTGGGCGGCAGTATCGCCTTCGTAACGGCAAAGTTGCTCCGACACGAATCGGTTTCGGATCTTATCGCAACGCCGGCGCTCGCCGGGGGTGTGGGCGCGATATTCGCAAACATCGAGTTCGTACTGCTCGGCTCGTCGGATGACGCCCAAACTATCGCGGAGACGATTGCCACGGGTCCGGTTCTTCGCGTTTTGGTTACCGTCTCGTTCGCGCTGATGATCGCGGTCGGTCTCGCCGTCGATATGCGCGGCAACCGATCGCGGGGACAGCGTCACTTCCTTTTGGCACTCGGGGGGTTGGTCGCTTTCTCCGCCGGCGGTAGCCAGGTCGGGCTCGCTCTCGGACCGTTGTTGCCGCTGTTCGATACGGCTGGCGTCGCCGTGCCGCTCGTCGCGCTGCTCTTTGGCGGCGGAATCGGGCTACTTCTGGGATCTTGGACGGCTGCTCCGCGGATGATAAAAGCGATCGCACAGGATTACTCCTCGCTCGGCCCACGTCGTTCGATCGCGGCGTTGATTCCCTCGTTTATCATCGCACAGATCGCCATCCTGCTCGGCGTTCCAATCTCGTTCAACGAAATCGTCGTCTCGGCGGTTATCGGTGCAGGAGCCGCGGCCGGAACCGGGGGCGTCAGCCGAAGCAAGATCGGTTACACCGTTCTCGCGTGGGTAGGCTCGCTCCTCGGCGCGGGTGCGCTCGGCTTCGGGCTATACACGATTTTCGAAAGTGTTCTCCTAGCGCCGTGATTCGAAAAGGGACGGCCTCAATCAGGCTGTTCGTCCTCGCCCTCTTCGTCCCGGGGCGGCATCTCGTACGTTTCGGTTCGGACGATTCGAGCTTTCATGATACGGGTGTTTTCGACGCGTTCGATGTGAATCTCGACCCCGTCGTATTCGATCCGCTCGCCCTCCTCGACGAGGCGCCCCGCCCGGTTGAAGATGAACCCCGCAATCGTCTCGAACTCCTCGCCCTCCGGGATATCGATATCGAGCGCTTCGTTGACCTCGTCGATATTGAGTTCTCCTTTCACGATGGCCTCGTTATCCGAAACGAACTCGATCGGTTCTTCCTCACCCGTCTGCAGGATTTCCCCGACGATTTCCTCGGTCACGTCTTCCATCGTCACGAGCCCTTCCGTCGTCCCGAACTCGTCGATGACGACGACCATGTGCATCCGTTTTTCGCGCATCTCCGCGAGCAACTCGTCGACGTTCTTCGACTCGGGAACGTGCAGCGTCTCTTCGATGAGATTCTCCAGATCGACGTTTTCGTGCTCTCCATAGGTGTGATCGCGAATCAAATCGGACACGTGGACGACTCCGAGGATGTTGTCGAGGCTCCCGTCATAGACCGGAAGGCGCGTGTGTCCGGATTGGACGCACTGTTGGATCGCCTCGTCGACGCTCGCGTCAGTCGAAACGGCGTCCATATCCAGTCGCGGCGTCATCACTTCCTTCGCGATGGTATTGGTGAATCGGAAGATGCGCTGAAGCATCTCGCGTTCGTCTTCCTCGAGGACACCCGCTCGCTCGCCGGTCTCGATGATGTCGCGTATCTCCTCGCGGGTGACGTACGTCGACTCGATCTCCGCTCGGCCGCCGGTGATTCGATTGACCTGACGGGTCAGATAATCGAACGTTACGATTAGCGGCAAAAGGAGGTTCTCCGAAATCCTCAACGGTCGTGCGACTCGAAGGGCCCACGACTCCGCGTTCTCGACGGCGTACGATTTCGGCGCGCTCTCGCCGAAGAGGAGCACCAGGGCCGTGATCCCGAACGTCGCGGTGAGGACCGCGACCGATTGAGAGACGTAATACGAGAGCAATCCCGTCGCGATCGAGGACATCGCGATGTTGACGATATTGTTACCGACGAGGATCGTGACGAGCAACCGATGCGGGTCGTCTTTGAGCCCTTTCAGTGCCACCGATCCCGGTACTTTGTCGGCGACCAACGCATCGATACGGTGCGGCGGCAACGAGAACATCGCGATTTCGGACGAGGAAAAAAACGCCGAAAGGAGCAATAACGCCAGTATGGCCGTTCCGCCGACGAGTGCAACGGTAGCGTCGCTAACGGGGAGTTCGCCGGCGTCGGGCGCCGTCCGTATCATCGCGGTTGCGACGTTCCACGTGAGTGACCCCATATAGACGTGCTCCCTTCATAGGGGGCGAGATTAAGGCTTGTCATGGGGATTCGGACGCGGCCGTCCGTTCAGATCGTCCAACGGCGACACCCTTAGGCGGGGACGGGTCCAAGGGCTCGGTATGTCTGACCCAGAAATAACGGTATACCGACTCCAAGCGTGTCCGTACTGCGAACGAGTGATTCGCGTATTGAACGATCTCGATCTATCCTACCGGTCCCGATTCGTCGAAGCTCGACACTCACGGCGAAACGTCGTCAAGCGACTCACCGGCGCTCGAACGGTGCCCGCGATCGTCGACGAACGAACCGGCGTCACGATGAGCGAGAGCGCGAACATCGTCGAATACCTGGAGGCGACCTACGGTGTAGATGGTGACGATCCCCAACGTATCGCCTCAAGCGCGGCCACGGAGGGGAAACGCGAATGAGCCGCGGGTTCGACGTTGTCGAACTCGAGGTTGCCGACCATCCCGGTATCGGTGAAACGGCCCCGGATTTCACCCGACCGCTCGTCAACGACGAATACTGGGAGGACACCGCGCTTTCGGAGTTGACCGAATCGGTCCCCGTCGTGTTGGTCTTTCATCCGATGGACGGGGATTTTCCGTCGACGTACATCTGGCAGGAGATACGCGACCGCGGCTGGGACGAGAACGGCGTCGAGATCGTCGGACTCTCCATTTCGTCGCCGTACGAGCATGCCCGATTCCTCGAGGAATGGGGGCTGGAGGCGTTCCGGCTGTTCTCCGATCCGCAAAACGGCGTCGCCGAGCGCTACGGTATCAGCCACGAACTCGACGGCATGAACGGGATCGAAGAGCCCAGACCGGCCGTCTTCGTCATCGACAGCGACCGGACGATCCGTGACAGATGGGTGGCAACCGAGTGGCCGGAGTTCCCGCCGTACGACGACATCGAGGCCGCGCTCGAGGAGCTGTGACTCGACCGGATCTCACCGATGCGGTGGCCGCACTCCGATGCGGTGATCTCGTCATCTATCCTACGGAGACGGTCTACGGACTCGGCGCAAACGCACTCGATGCCGAGGCGATTGAACGCGTCTTCGAGGCCAAACGACGACCGCGCGACCGACCGATCTCGATGGCAGTTCCCGAACTGTCAGTGGCAGCCGATTACGCGCGGATAACCCCCCGCGAACGCGCGTTTTGCGAGCGGTTTCTGCCGGGACCGGTAACCGTACTACTCGGACGGACCGATCGCGTCCCCGACGTTCTCGTCCATGGCCGCGATCGGGTGGGTGTTCGCGTTCCGGACCACCCTATCGCACGTGCGCTGGCTCGTCGAACCGGTCCGATAACCGCGACGAGCGCGAACCTGTCCGGCACCGAGAGCGCGCGACGCATCGAAGCGGTCGATCCCTCGATTCGAGAGCGGGCGGTCGTCGTCGACGGCGGCGAAACGCCCGGAACCGAGAGCACCGTGGTCGACGTCGATGGCGACGATATTGTTCGTCGTGGCGCGCTCGCGGGCGAAATCGACGCGTGGTTGGCGGAGACGCCGTCGTGACAGTCGAGAACGAAGCGATCGGGTTTTCGACCCACACTCCTCGCGATACTCGCATGCCCGAAAGCGCGAGTCGGACTTCAACCGAGGCGGTGGCCCGTCGAGCGACTCGGCGGCTCGAAGCGCGCGTCGGTACGCGGCCCTCATGCGGATAGTCAATCGGAGTTTTCGGACGATCCCGGACGCCGGATACTCGAAGTAAGCCCCTTCGATCGGTTCCTCGCGTTCCCAGGAAAGCGCTTTCGCTGTGCAGTTGCGCGGACGGATTGGGGTTTCCAGACGCCCCGTTCGGGTGGTTCGCCCGGCGAAACGATAACCGGAACCGGCGGATTCGAGAGGACTTTGTGGACGATTCCGCTCGCGTCTTTCGCCGCCAAGGTCGCCAGCGTTTCGGTCGAATTGGCGAGTTCGTCCAATCGATCGAGATGCATTTTTCCCCACTCGAGGTTCGAAGGGTACTGCTCCGATCTGATGGCGATCGGTTCGTCCGAGAGATCCGAGTCAGGATCGAGAAGTTCCTCGTATCGGAACGCGAGATTACGGATAGCTGCAACGTGTTACGGTGGGGTCCCGTCTTCGTTCCGCCGTCGGTAATAGAGCTTTTTCGCGGACAGTACCCCGCAGTCGCGATATCGGTGAACGGTTCCACGGGCGGTCTTGCCCCGTCTTCACTTATTTCATCCGTGCCTTCGTTCGATCTGACACAGTCGATCGGCAATATAGCGGCGACCGATCGTCCCTCGGGTAGCGTCTCTTTGCCACCGAGTGTGTCCGCTAGAAAAATTTAAAATAAATCTTTATTTGGAATATAGCGCATTAATTATAATATTTATTGGGTAATAGTAGTCCATAT
>CAZLHT010000042.1:4325-8942 GCA_964559185.1 uncultured Natronomonas sp. | reverse complement strand
AACGGACTGTATTCGCCCGCGGACTCGAAGGTGTCGGCGTCGACCGTCCACTCGGCGTCCGGATCGACGACGACGAAATCGGCGTCCGAGCCGACCTGTAACGTTCCTTTCTTCGGATACAGCCCGTGGATTCGCGCCGGTCGTTCCGCGTACAGTTCAGCGATCGTCGCGAACGAAAGTCGATCGCGAGACACCGCATCGAGCAGCGAGGACAGCGCCGTTTCGAGCTGGGGCATGCCCGGTGCGACCTCAGTGGGCGGGCGCTCTTTCTCTTCGAGTCGGTGCGGGGCGTGATCGCTCCCGAACAGGTCGACATCGGCGGCGGCGAGCCGATTCCAGAGTGCCTGGCGGTTCGTTTCGTCCCGTGCCGGTGGCGTTCCGATGCCGTAGGTGCCGATCTCCTCGATGTCGGACTGGCTGAAAGCGAGGTGGTACGGCGTCACTTCGGTCCACACCGGCTGGCCCGCGGCCTTCGCGGCCTGCGTTCGGTCGATCGCTTCGGCGGTCGTCGTGTGGACAATCACCGTCTCCGTTCCGGTGTCGGCGACGATATCGAGTACGTCCGAGACCGCGGTCGTCTCGGCGATCGGTGGCCGCGCGGCGAAGAAGCCGGTCATCTCCTCGCCGTGTTCTTCGAGCGCGCGCGCTCCGAACAGATCGAGGTACTCCTCGTCCTCGGCGTGGATGTACAGCGGTCGGTCGGCGTCTGCGACCTCCTCGAAGGCGGTGTAGAGTTCCCCTTTATCCGACATCAGGAGGGGGCCGAAGCTCGTCGCCATGAACGTCTTGAAGGCGGTCGCGCCGGCGTCGGCGAGAGCGGCGAGGTCGCCGGTGCCGAGATTCTCCTCGGTGATCGCGCCGAAGAGCGCGAAGTCGACGTGCGATTTCGAACGGAAGGTGTTGGCTTTCTCCACGAATCGATCGGCGGTGAGTACCGGCGGAACGGTGTTCGGCATCTCGATAACGGTCGTCACCCCACCAGCCGCGGCGGCTGCGGTGCCAGTCTCGACGCCCTCCTTTTCGGTGTAGCCCGGCTCTCTGAAGTGAACGTGCCCGTCGACCAATCCGGGAAGGACGACCTCGCCGTCGAGTTCGACCCGTTCATCGACCGCCAACTCGATGTCGGGGGCGACGATGTGGCTGATCTGCCCGTCCGTCACGCCGAGCGTTGCCCGTCGGAGTTCCCCGTCGAGCAACACCCGTCCGCCCCTCACTGACAACGTTATCTCTGACATGCGCTATCCTGTCGGGTGGACGCTCTTAGTTCTCCCGTCCTTCACGAAGGGTGGTGATTCGAAATCCGCCGGAGCTGACAAACGTCAGCGGATCCGTGATAACGCCACCCAATAGTTTACTCTCCCCCGGCGGTTGGATTCTGTCATGGTGAACGAAACCACGATCTACGACGAACTCGGCGCCCGATGCTTGATAAACGGCGTCGGCACGCGCACCCAGGTCGGGGGCGCCCGCCCCCGCGACGGCGTCCTCGAAGCGATGGAGCGTGCTGCACAGTCACACGTCTACGTTTCGGAACTGCAAGCGCAGGCGTCTGAGTTGATCGCCGAAGTGACGGGTGCGGACGCCGGATTCGTCACGTCGGGCGCGGCCGCCGGGATGATGCTCAGTGCGACTGCCTGTATCGCTGGCGACGACTACGGAAAGATGGCGAGGCTGCCGGACGCACGCGGGTTCCCGAACGAGATTATCATTCCGAAGGCGCACCGCATCAAATACGACGTCGGGCTCAGAGGAAGCGGCGCGAAGCTGGTCGATATCGGGCGAGTCTCTCACCACCCCGTCAACGGAGGTACCGACAAAGTGGAGCCGTGGGAGATCGAATCGAAAATCGGCGACGAGACCGTCGCGATCGCGTACGTTCAGCGTCCGCACAACCTTCTCGATCTGGAGACGGTAACCGACGTCGCACGCGATCACGACCTCCCGGTCGTCGTGGACGCGGCGAGCGAGGTACCTCCACCTGAACATCTCGAGCGATTCCACGACGAGGGTGCCGATCTGGTCGTCTTCAGCGGTGGCAAAGGAATCCGCGGGCCACAGCCGACAGGGATCGTTTCAGGGCGGGAAGATCTCGTCCGATCGATCGCACTGCAACAACTTCCTGACGGGTATCACGAGGGATTGTGGGAGCCGCCGGAAACCCTCATCGACAAGAAAACCCTCCCGCGAGGAACTCCGGTAACCAACCTCGGTCGACCGCTGAAAGTCGGGCCCGAGGAGATCGTCGGGCTGATGACCGCACTCGAAGGCTTCCTCGAAGAGGATCACGAAGCGACGCTCGCGGAATGGCGGGATCGTGCGGAACGGATCGCCGACGGCCTTCGTTCGAGCCCGCTCCTCGAGATACAGCTATCCGACGGGCGTGACAAGGCCAGCGGCGTTCCGAAAGTGATCGGTCGTGTGACCGACGAGGCCCCGCTGACGGCACTGGAGCTCATTCGCTCGCTCCGTCGCGAGGATCCCCGCGTCTGGATCGGCGAACGCCGCGTCCACCTCGGAGAGTTCACGGTCTCTCCGCAGGAGCTTACGGACGAGGAGGCGGCGTATCTGGTCGAACGGGTATTGGATCGGTTTTGAAAGAGACTGTATCGTTGGATTCTGTCTTTCTCTCATCGTCTCCGCACATCATCGCGATTTATTAGGAAGCGCTCGGTTGGTCGCTCAAGACGATGAAAGCGGGCGAGCTAAAAGCCGACGTCGGGATCACCCTTCTCATGATCGTCTACGGGATCGTCATCGTCGGAAGCTCGCCGATTCTGGCGGTCGCCGCGTGGATGATCGGGGGTCTATTGGTTCTCAGACACGCATACGATCCGTTCGGCGAGTTCGTCGACGACCACCAGCTCCTGTTTTTGTTGTTCATGCTGGCGACCCTGTCGGCCGGAGTTCTCCTCTCGTGGGCGCTTTGAGCCTCACTCCAGCCCCGCGTCCTCGAACGCACAGTATGGCGGCGTCTCGCCTCGAAGTCCCGCTAATACGTTCTCGGCGGTCATGACGGCCATCTCGCCGCGTGTCTCCGTGGACGCGCTACCGATATGGGGGGCGATCGTGAGCTTTTCGGGCGCGAGCGCCATGAGAGGATGGGACGGATCGAGCGGTTCCGGATCCGAGACGTCCAGGGAGGCGTGACGGATCCGGCCCGCCTCGAGCGCCTCGACGAGCGCGTCCGTGTCGACGATTTCGCCGCGCGCGGTGTTCACGAGGACGGCATCGTCGTTCATCCGCCGAAGTTCCGCCTCGCCGATGAGGTGGTGGGTGTCCTCGAGGAGCGGGACGTGCAGGGAGACGAAATCCGCACGGTCGAGTAGTTCGTCGAGCTCGCAGTACTCGGCGTCGATGCCGTACTCGGCGAGGTCCGCCTCGGCCTCCTCGTTCGGACTCGTGTGGCTGTAGCAGACGTCCATATCGAAGCCCGCGGCGCGGCGAGCGAACTCCGTCCCGATTCGTCCGAGCCCGACCACCCCAAGCGTTGCCTCGTGGACGTCTCGGCCGAGAAGCACGGTCGGTCCCCACGTCTCCCACTCGCCGCGCTCGACGTGTTCGAGCGCCTCGACGATCCGGCGAGCGCCGGCCATCAACAGCGCCCATCCCAGATCGGCCGTCGTCTCGGCCAGTACGCCCGGCGTGTGCCCGACGGCGATCGCCCGTTCGCGGGCGGCCTCGAGGTCGATGTGATCGTAGCCGACCGAAATCGTTCCGATCGAACGGAGGTTCGGCGAGGCGTCCATCACGGCCTCGTCGACGGTGTCGGCGACGTTACAGTAGAGGGCGTCGGCCTCGAGTTCCCCCAGCCGCTCGACGAGGTGCTCGTGGGGCGGTTCGACGGGCTCGGGCCAGACGTGGACTTCGCAGTGTTCTTCTAAGACGTCGAGGCCGTCCCGTGGTATCTCACGGGTCAGATACACGACGGGGGTTTCGGACATGTAGGGTTGCTCAGACAGCACCCGCATGAGTGTTTTGATCGTGCGGAAGTCCGTCTCTAGTGTTCGATCCGCTTCCGCTTTGCCCCCTCCACATACCGGAAAGGTAGCTTTTTGCGGGGCCTCCGTATAGGTCCGCTATGTCGTACACGCCCGAATCCGTCTGGGAGGTAAGCATTACGCCGAACGTCACCAACGGCGTCGGAGCCGTCGAGGAACTCGACGCGATCGGCGGGGAGTTCGACGCCGGGTCGGCGTTACTCGTTACCGATCCGGGGCTCGTCAAGGCAGGGATCGTCGACGATGTGACCGCGACGATCGACTCGCTCGAGTACGCCGTCTTCGACGGCGTCGAGCCTGATCCAGACGTGGGGGTCTTCGAGGCGGCGATCGAGGAGGCGAACGCGGTCGATCCCGATCTCGTCGTCGGCATCGGTGGTGGCAGCGCGATGGACGTCGCGAAGACGACGAGCGTCGTCGCCGAACACGGGGGTGACGTGCTCGATTACGTCGCCCCACCGACCGGCGGGGGCGCACCCATTCCCGGTCGCGGCATCCCGACCGTCGCCGTCCCGACGACGGCCGGCACCGGCGCGGAAACCTCGCCGGTAGCGGTCATCTCGGTCCCTGAGGAAGATCTCAAAGTCGGCATCTCCAGCCGGTACCAGCGTCCGGACGT
>CAZLHT010000042.1:0-4225 GCA_964559185.1 uncultured Natronomonas sp. | reverse complement strand
CGCGCGCCGAAACATGCTGCTGGGAAGCTTCATGGCCGGCGCCGCGTTTACGAACGCCGGACTCGGTGCGACCCACGCCATTGCGATGGCCGCGGGGGCGGTCAAGCACACGCCCCACGGCGTCACGATCGCGCACGCGCTGCCGGCCGTCATGCGGTACAACGCGACCAGCGCCTACGATCGATACGCCGAGATCGCGACGATCCTCGGCGAGGATACGACCGGTCTGAGCCGGGACGAAGCCGCCGAGGCTGCCGCCCGCGCCGTCGAAAAGCTGGCCGCGGACGTCGGTATCGACGGCGGACTCGCCGCGCTTGACATCGACGAATCCGACGTTCCCCACCTGGCCGAACGCGCGAACCGGCTTGAACGGCTCCTCGTCGGCAACCCGCGACGGATCGATCGGGACGACTTAGAGGCGATCATCCGGGACGCGCTCTAGTCGGTTCATCGGCTTCCCGGGCGAAACGACCAGTTCGGAGGATTCGCCGTCGGTATTAACTTCCACTGTGACGAGGGTCGCGTATGGGATCCATCGCGACGGAAACGCTCGGTGCGGAGACGAAGGTCGTCGCCTTCGATCTGTACGACACCCTGCTCGACCGCGAATCGACGCTCGTCCCCGCACTCGGCGAACTGCTCGATGCCAACGAAAGCGACTACGATCCCGAGATCCTGTTGCGGCGATATCTCGCGATGCACTTTCGGGATTCGATGATCGACTCGCTCATCGCCGGTCCGCACACGCCCTTTAAAGAGATCAGTCGGCGAGCGCTCGCATACCGGCTCAAACAGATCGGGGTCGACGTTGACGACGCGGCGGTCAGAGCCGTCATCCACCGATGGAAGGAACTGCACCCCTACGACGACGTCGACGACGCGCTCGATCGATTGAGCGAGGAGTACACCCTCGTCGGACTCTCGAACGGCGATCCGGACATGCTCGAGGCGGTCCGTCACACCTTCGAGACCGACCTCGACGGCGTCGTCTCCGTCGCCGAGGCCGGCGCATACAAACCGCATCCCGCCCCGTACGAGCTGTGCTGTGAGCGCTTCGACGTCGCGGCGCACGAACTGCTGTTCGTCACCGCACACACGTTCGATCTGGTCGGCGCGAAGGCCCTCGGCTCTCGCGGCGCGTTCTTGAACCGTCACGACAATCCCTTCGGCGGGTGGTCCCACCGTCCGGATCTCGTCGTCGACGATATTCGCGCACTCGTCGACGCACTGCGCTAGGAAACGGACGTTCGCCCGGTCGGGAAGGGGAGATGACGGGACAGCGAAAGAGGAATCGGCCCGTCGAAATTCGGCACGATATGGCTAGACGTCGACGTCGAGTTCCTCGCCCACCTGAACGAGGTATTCGAGGTCGTACCCGGCCTCTGCGACGTTCTCGGTCGCTCCCTCGTTTCGGTCGACGACGACGATAAGGTGGGCCGGGAGCCCGCCGACCTCCTCGACGAGTTGCGCCGTATCGAGGATGGTGTTGCCGGTGGTCGTCACGTCCTCGACGATCGCCACTCGCTGACCCTTCTCGATGCTTCCCTCGATCCGGGCTTGTGTTCCGTAGTGTTTCTGTCCCTTTCGGATGTACGCACATGGGATCCCCGTTCGAAGCGAGACGGCCGTCACGAGCGGGACGGCGCCGAGTTCCGGCCCGGCGATGACATCGATCTCCTCGGGATCGATCCGAGCGGCGATCTCGTCTGCCAGCGCGTCGAGCACGTCAGGTTGCGTCTCGAAGACGTACTTGTCGACGTAATAATCGGTGAGCGATCCGTTCGAGAGCTTGAATTTCCCCTTTTTGATCGCCCCGACCGCTTGGATCTTGTCTGCGATTTCGGACATTGTCATTCTCAGCCCCCGTATCTAAAAAAAGATTCTGATCGATGGGTCCCGACGGTAGCTCCGTCGAAATCCGTAGAAAGTGATGTGCATCGCACTCGCTGCAGTCGGGAGGATGTACGCGTCGTGGGACGGAGGAGTACGTGGCGGTTCCCACGATAACTCGGTCCCTTCACCCACGCCGTATCCGATCTCAGTTCATCCACGGCGTATCGAGCGGCTCGAACCGGTGATGACACGAGGGACATTCGGCGCACGTCAGTCCGTTCTCTGCGACGGTGATCGGAAACCGAGGGCTGAAGTTCACGTGTCCACACTCGGGACAGCGTCGGATGACGGGCGGTATCATACGAAACTCGAACGCGGATTGTGGCGACCATACGCGCCCGGGGACCAAAGCGCTGCTGGATCGCCCACCGGGGCCAGACGTCGGACTCGAAGACATGCATTCGTACACTTCGGTACCCGGCCAATTCACCGACGAAACCGCCGTGAGCGAACTATTTTTAACGGTACGGACTGATGCTGTAGAGGTAAACCATCCCGAATACACGGGCGGTGAAATGTGTTAATGATGCTCTCTACCATCGATCTCGACCGAATACAGCGTCGTCTCGACGCGCTCTGGGATATCGGAAAGACCGACGACGGCGGCGTCACCCGCCTCGCATACAGCGATGAGGAGACGACCGCGATCGACTACGTCTGCGACGAACTCGACGACGAGTTCGATATCCGAACCGATCACCTCGGGAACGTCTTCGCGAGCCGAGATCCCGATTCGGAGCGGTCGCTCTATCTTGGCAGCCACCTCGACTCGGTGTTCAACGGCGGCCGTCTCGACGGAACGCTCGGCGTCGTGGTCGCGCTCGAGGCGATCGAGACGACCTACGCCGAGGGCGATCCCGACGTGCCGCCGACGCTCGTGATCTTCCGCGGGGAGGAGTCCTCGCGGTTCGGCCAGTGGGGCGTCGGAAGCCGCGGCGCGCTGGGCGAACTCACCGTCGAGGATCTCTCGGCGACCGATCAGCAGAACATCCCGCTCTGGCAGGCGATGCAGACCCAGGGACTCACCCCGAAGAACTTCTCGGAGCCGACGATCGACCTCGACCGGACCGCCGGCGTCCTCGAGACACACATCGAGCAGGGCCGGGTCGTCGTCGAGGCGGGCGACCACCTCGGCGTCGTTACCGGCATCCGCGGTCCGGTCCGCTACCGCGTTAGCGTCGAGGGCGATTACGACCACTCCGGCGCGACGCCGATGACGCTCCGTCGGGACGCAATCGCCGGCGGCGCGGAGATGGTCACCGCGATCGAAACCATCGCGAGCGACGCCGACGAACGCGGCGACATCGTCGCGACCGTCGGGGATTTCTCGCCCAACGGCGGCGCGATCAACAAGGTCTGCGGCGAGGTCACCTTCGCCGTCGATATCCGGAGCAACGACGAAACGTACCGCGACGATGTCGAAGCGCAGATACTTGATCGCCTCGACGCAATCGCCGACGAACGGGGGCTCGAGGTCACGACGACGCTCATCGACCGTTCTTCGCCGGTCGAGTTGGACGAGAAGATGCGGACACACATCGAGGCGATCACGGCCTCGCTCGACGTTCCCTACCGCGTGATGCCGAGCGGGGGCGGACACGACGCGATGACGTGTCAACACGCCGGGATCCCGACCGGGATGGTCTTCGTTCCGAGCGTCGACGGCATCAGCCACAGTCCGAAAGAGGAGACGTCCGAGGAGGCGATTCGGGAGGTCGCGGCCGTCTTCTCACAGGCGATCCTCGACGGACCGTCGGCTCTCGAGTGAGTTCGAGTGGTGTAGTGGCGGTCGGTTTCGAACCGGATTGTGGACGTTTCGAGGTCGGAGCGATCACCGTCTCATGAAAAGAGTTCTTGGATGTAGATCCATCGACGGGTCCACATCCGGTATCCCGTCGAGATGCCGAGCACGGCGAGAAACAACGACGCCCACACGAGGGACGAAGCGGACGAAAGAAGGGGCACTCCTAGATCCACGGCGATAATGATCAACAGTACAAGGAGTGTTAGAAGCTGGTAATATTCACTCCACGTTATTCTGTACGGAGTGGTGATTTCCATGTAGATGTCCACCTGACGTATATTCGACTTCATCGAAACGGTCTTTCGATCCCGATCGTACTCTATCAGGTCTAACGCATCCAACTTCGGAAGATGCGTCTGATGCAACGAATTGTACACGCTCTGTCGGATGTTTCGCGGAGGCGGGGATTCCCCGGTCTCGGCCTCCGCGATGGCTTCAGCAAGCTCTCGTACCGTAAGTTTCCCGATCTGCTTGCGAAGATGTCTGAGTACGTTTCGTCGTCGTTCGTTTCTGAGGACGTCGTGGATC
>CAZLHT010000041.1:1255-9007 GCA_964559185.1 uncultured Natronomonas sp. | reverse complement strand
CGGAAGCGGTTAACGCCGCCCGCGACCCCGTTGTCGAAGAACAGCACGACGATCAACAACAGGACACCGAAGCTGAACTGCCAGTAGGCCTCCAGCAACGGGAACTGCCGGATGATCCAGCGAAGGTATTCGTGGGCAAACGCGCCGAACGCCGGTCCGAGGAACGAGTAGGGACCGCCGATGACGGTCATGAGAACGGGAACAGCAGAGAAGGACCAATGGGCGTGTGCTTCCGGATTGACCTGTCCGGACAGCGAGATGAGGAGCCCGCCCGCAAGCCCGGAGAACGCGCCCGAAATGATGAACGTCATCCACTGGTGGTAGTTTACGTTGATACCGAGTGCGCTCGCACGCTCGGGATTTTCTCGAATCGCCTTGCATATCATGCCGAACGGCGACCGAACGATACGCCAGAGCGCGTACATCCCCAGCGTCACTACGAAGAGCGCGAAAAAGTAGTAGTGGAAGGGATCGACAAGGCTCACCAGACGGAACTCGGTTCCGAGCAATTCTACTTCACCCATGAGGAAGGTGAGACCATCGGATTCGTTGCTGAAGTTGCCGTCCCCGATACCGAAGGCGTGGAGCACTTCTCCGATGGAGTCCTGCAAGAACACCACGTATATTGCCATGCTGAACGCCAGCGTGATGAGCGCGAAGTAGATCTCCTCCAGTCGAACCGAAAGATAGCCGATGACCACTGCCACGATCGTCGCTATGACGACTGCCAAGAGCAGGGCGAGCACCCACGTCGCTATCGGCGCCAGACCGCCGAATATTTCGCCGAATCCGAGTGCGGGCGAGACGAAGGATACGGTTTTCGCGACTGTGTAACCGGCGACCGCGACGAACATCGCGTGCCCGAACGAGAGCAGGCCGGTATACCCGTACAGCAGGTTAAAGGCCGTCGCGAACAGGACGAAGATGATCGTCCGAGTCAGAAGCGAGGTTTGGAATCCACCGAGGAAAAACGGCGCGGCGAGCAACAGGAAAGCGACGACTACGGCCGCCAACACCGTGTTTTCCGCTGCTGCTACCCGGTCTCTGAATGCGTAACTCATTGTGCCTCCTGATTACATACCCGGCGGGAGACCGCTGTCTTCGAGCAGGTCGAGCGCCGTCTCACGGTCCAGTTCGTACAGCTGGGTATTCGTCTGTCCCGCCCCGTCATAGGGCACGTCCGCATCGAGCGAAGATTCGCCGATCACGACGGGCGCGTTCGCCTGATGGTGGTCAGGATCGAGGGTGGTAGATCCACGGGGGTCATCTTCGAGGGTATACCCCTCCATGAAGTCGATGATCTCGTCGGCGTCCGTTCCGCCGGTCTCCTCAATGGCATCTGCGTAAATCTGGATCGCCGCCCACGTACTCCCGCCGGTGAACGTGGGCCACTCAGTCACCGCGTCGTCGTCCGCGTAGGTCTCCTGGTACAGATCCACGAAACTCTGGTCCGAATCCGTGTCGAAGGCTCCCGGCCAGTACCAGCCGGAGTAGTGGACTCCTTCGGGCATCGTGTCGCCGAGTGCTTCGAAGTTGTCCGGGGAGGCGCCGATGGTATCGAGGACATCGACGACCTCCTCGAATAGCCCGGCTTCGAGCGCCTGACTGGTGAACGTGACCGTATCGCCGGCCCAGAAGCTCGTGAACACGAGTTCGGGGTCGGCGTTCATGACGTTCGTGATCTGCGGCGTCATGTCGCCAGCTCCCAGTTCCGGGAACTGGGACTCGACGACCTCGTACTCGAATCCGAGACCGTCCAAGAACGCCTGATAGTACTCCCAGGTCTGTTGACCGTACGCGTAGTCCGGTCCCATGTTCGCGATGCGGGTGATGTCGCCGTAGTTGTCGACCGTGAACTGGGCCATCGCGTAGGTCATGTGTGCCGAATGGGAGTTCGTTCGGAACAGGTTCGGAATCCCGGCTGCGGTGCCGTCCTCCTCGTAGTAACTGTCGTAGGTATCGGTGTCGTGTTCCGTGATCCATGGCGTTCCGATATCGGTGAGTGTGATCGGGACGCCGAGTTGCTCCCATGTCGGACCCGTGTTCAGCGTGACGCCCGAGGAGGTCATCCCGAGCAACAGGTCCGCTTCAAATTCCTGAACCAGGCTCTGCACCTGTGCCTGTGGGTCATCACCGTGATCGCGGATTTCGAGTTCGATCTCGCGGCCGTCGATACCGCCTTCCTCGTTGATCGCGTCGACGGCGACCTCTGCGGCGGCTGCCGACCCTGCCCCTAACGCCTCGGCCAGTCCGGAGAGAAGGTACGTTCCGCCGATCCGGATCGGCTCGTCGCCACCGTTACCGCCAATGATGCCGCTGCATCCGGCGAGAGACATTGCAGCCCCGGTTCCCGTGGCTGTGAGAAACCCGCGTCTGCTGAAACGATTCGATAGCTTGGTACGTGCGGTCACGCGCGACTTTCCACCATGCTCAGACATGACGACCGATTGTTCACGGATATTGTACAAATAAGTATTGGTTTACATATAAAGCCGTGGCTAAACGAGAGCCGCCGAATTCGAAATAGAGACGCGAGCAAAACAGCGAAAATTTTAACCCCTAACTGACAGAGCGATACGATAATGGTAAATGCTGGAATTATAATCGATCAGATCATCACCGGACTCAGCATCGGAAGCTGGCTGTTTCTCGTGGCTATCGGGCTGAGCCTGGTGTTCGGCGTCCTCGGCGTGTTGAACTTCGCTCACGGCGTCCTGTTCGCGATCGGCGCGTACGTGACGGTTACCACCGTTTCGAGCGCCGTCGGGAACTTCTGGATCGGGGTCATCGCCGCCGGACTCGTCGTCGGAGTCATCGGCGCCGTCATCGAGATGGGGTTCGTCAGGCGGTTGTACGGGCGTGCGGAGGAAGAGCTCGACCAACTGTTGTTGACGTTCGCGTTCGTCCTCATCATCGAAGACGGCATCCGGATGATATTCGGCTCAGGAACGCAACAGATGAGCCCGCCGGCGATGTTCGACTTCAACGTCGCTGCGGCGGGGTTTTCGATCCCCGCCTACCGAGGATGGGTAATCCTCGTCTCCTTCGTGGTAATGGGCGGTATCTTGCTCACGCTCAAGACGACGAACTTCGGCCGGCTCGTGCGAGCGACATCGAGCGATCGGGACATGGCCTCGTTGCTCGGCGTCGACGTCCCACGGTTGTACACGATGGTGTTTTTCATCGGTGCCACGCTGGCTGGTATCGGCGGTGCCTTCGCGGCACCGCTACAATCGGTGACGCCCGCACTCGGCGAGACCGTCATCATCGAGGCGTTCGTCATCGTCGTCATCGGCGGGCTCGGCTCGTTCGTCGGAACGTTTCTCGGCGCGTACCTCGTCGGAATTATGATCGCAGTCGGAAGCATCTTCGCCGCCGGTGCGGGTGAGCTGTTCCCGTTCGTCGCGCTCATCCTCGTGTTACTGCTCAAGCCGGAGGGACTCGTGGGAGGGGCGAAGATATGACGACGGTCCTCCAAACGGAGGGGCTCGAACGTCGTTTCGGGAAGCTGCTCGCGGTCGACGACGTGACGGTCGCGTTCGATAGCGACGAAATCACGAGTATTATCGGTCCGAACGGGGCCGGAAAGACGACGTTCTACAACCTCCTGTCGGGTCGGCTCGAGCCGACCGGCGGAACGGTACATCTTCAGTCGCGGGGGGGGACGGATGTCGTGGACATCACGGGAATGGAACCGTACGATATCAACCGAAAGGGACTGTCACGAGCGTTCCAGATAAACAATATCTTCGAAGGACTGTCGGTCGCCGACAACATCCGTATCGCCCGCATCAGTCAAAACCGACGGACGCTCGACATTCGATCGATCGCGCGCGATGACGAAGAACTCACCGAAGAGACGTTGGAGATAATCGAGATGGTCGGACTGGAAGACGTCACCGACACGAAGTGTGCGAATCTTTCCCATGGAGATAAACGCAAAGTGGAAATCGCACTCTCGCTCGGGACGGATCCCGCAGTCGTCCTGCTCGACGAGCCGACTGCGGGCATGAACGCCACCGAAACCGAACATATGGTCGACCTCATCCGTGAACTCGACGACGTGACCGACACGACGTTTATCATCACGGAACACGACATGGAGGTCGTGCTTGGTATCTCCGATCGGATTCTCGTCCTCGACGGTGGGGCGCTCATCGCCGACGGGACGCCTGATGAGGTAATGCAGAATGAGCAGGTTCGCGAAGCGTATCTCGGAGGTGAAGCATGAACTCGCTCGAACTGGAGGGCGTCGATGCCTACTACGGGAACAGTCACATCCTCTACGATCTGGACCTGCACGTCGACCAAAACGAGGTCGTCGCGCTCCTTGGCCGGAACGGCGCCGGGAAGACGACGACGCTTCGAACGATTACCGGCACGATTCCCCGCCGTGAGGGCCGAATTGACTTCCGGGGAGATAGCATCGTCGACGACTCCGTCGACGTGATCAGCAACCGAGGCGTCAAACTCATTCCCGAGGAACGACGCATCTTCCCGACCCTCACCGTGGAGGAGAATCTCATGCTCGCGAGAGATTCGTCTAAAGGATCCGACCCGCGTCCGATCGAGGAAATGTACGGAATCTTCCCTATTCTGGACGACCTTCGGCAGAACACCGGACAGAACCTCAGCGGTGGGGAACAACAGATGCTCTCGATTGCGCGGGCGCTGGTACAGAACCCCGATCTCCTGTTGCTCGACGAGCCGACGGAGGGTCTGGCTCCGGTGATCGTCGAGGACCTAGAGGAGGTCCTTGAAGAGATCGTCAGCGAGGACGTGACCGTTCTCATTACGGAGCAGAACGTCGAATTCGCACTCGACCTCTCCGAGCGAGCGTACATCATCGAGAGCGGCAAGAACGCCTGGGACGGGACCATAGACGAACTTCGTAGTAGAGAGGACCTGCTCGAAAAGTACCTCTCGGTCGGCGTGGAACTGACGAACGACTAAACACCCCCGTTTCACGGTTCACAGTCTCGTCCGTTTTTCTCGAAAAGCCGATCGACAGCTTATACATCGATCCCGTGATACTTCAGATACCCGTCGGTGAGGATCCCCGAGTAGAACGATTCGACGCGCTCGTCGTATGGCGGGGCGATGTCGAGTAGTTCCTCGGCGACGGCTCGATGTGTCGCCTCTACTGACCCGGTCGACGCGTACAGTTCCTCGATGCGGTCGTCGAAGCGGTGAAGCTCCCGTCTCGCGGTCTCGAACGCCACGTCAGGAGCCTCGGGCCAGACGCCGAAGTGCGGGAAGACGATTCGATCCGGATCGAGCGCTTCGACCCGATCGATCGCCACCTCGGATGCCTCCAGATCGAAGCTTGGCAGCGTTGAGGGCGGCGTCCATCGGTCGGCGGCGGCGAGATACCCGCCGAGACACTCCGCGGCGAAACAGAGCCTCCGTTCGGGGTTCCAAACGGCGAAGTGATCCGGCGAGTGTCCGGGCGCATAGACGAGATCGAGGCTATTCGTCCCGATATCGATCGTCATCCCCTCGTCGGGGACGGGAACGACGTTTGCTTCCGGAACGGGGGCCTGTTCGCCCATGGAATCGAAGTGATCGCCCATCGCCCGCTTGCTGCTCTCGATGAGAGCCGTCGGGTCGATCAGATGTGGCGCGGTCATCTCGTGGATGTAGACGTCGGCGTCGGGAGCGTACTCCAAAAGTGTTCCCGCCCCGGCGGAGTGATCGACGTGGACGTGAGAGAGGACGATGTTTTCGAGGTCCTCGGGAGACACGCCGAGCGATTCCAGCCCCTCGACGACGGTATCGACGGTCACCGCGGTGCCGCTATCGATGAGGGTCGGTTCGGCATCGTCGAAGAGATACACCGACGTGAACGAACCGCCGAACAGTCCGGTGTCAATCCCGTAGACGTCCTCCGTCACTTCGAAGGTATTCATACGGGCGCTATTCGGTGTGCTTTATAAAAGCGTTCGGTACGACCGGTCGTGATCGATCGTCGCACTCGGTTCGTCTTCGGTCCGGTCATGTCGACGGTATCGGTAACGAGACCGTATTCAGCCCGCACGTTACCCGAACGAGTGCCGATCAGGCTCGCTGTCGAGCGCTTGCTCCTTTGACTGCTCGTATTTCACGCGGAACTCGCCGATGAGTTGGTCCATCTTTGCGTACCAATCGTCGAGCATCCGCTGCTTTTCATCGGCGATTTCGTCAGGATCGGTCCGCCGAAACACGTGGTTGCACCCGTCCCGTTCGTAGTCGATCCGTTTTTCCGGACGAATCCGCTCAGAACGAGTTGCTGTATCGAATGGTACGTGGTCGAACGCGTGGGATCGTAACGCTTCCGCAATCTCGTCGAGGGGAGACGATCGGGCGGCAGAAGTATTTGCGCCCATGAACAATATTGAACCAAGGACCGATCCCACGGCGTGGGAATCCGCCGATAGTTCACGTATCGAAGACGGGTACGAAGGCATACAAACGCTACCGATGATGGGAACCAAAAATCGAGTGCGATCGCACGTCGAAGCCAATCCGGGCGTTCACTTCAACGCCGTGAGTCGGAACCTCGACATCGCGACTGGCCAGACGCAGTATCACCTTCGGCGTCTCGTCCGGGGCGGACGGCTCCACAGAGCCGAAATTTGTGGTCGAACGCACTACTTCACGGATGGTTACGCCGACCGGGAACGGGCCGCGATCGCACTCTTGCGACGGGAGACGACCCGTGAACTCGTGGTTGTATTGCTCGATCGAGATCGAACGACGCCCGCGACGCTCGCCGACGAGATCGGAATCGCCCGCAGCACCGTCGAGTGGCACCTCACGAACCTCGTCGAGTACGATCTCGTCGAAAAGGAATACGAGGGCCGAACGGTCTTCGTTCGGTCGACGCGACCGAAACTGCTCGGGGAGGCGCTCATCGAAATCGATCCGAACGTACCGGATCGCCTTGTCGACCGGTTCTCGCGGCTCGTCGATTCGCTACTCGAGTCGTAGCGACCACCTCGAAGCGATCGGCTGATTCGCCGTTTCAGAAACCCACCGGACCGTATATTCGCCTAGTGCCCATGGCAGAATCATCCTCGACATCTTCATCCCATCGCCACGGTGCGGTCGAAATCCGCCTGTCCGGGGACGGACGCGCCCGGAGAGACGACGAAAGAAGCGGCACCGACGAACACGAGTGAACAGGAGAGAATCACGACAGCGGCCCGAAGCGTCATATTCGTTATAGCCGCTCCGGACGAATATGAAGTCTGGTGTGGCGATCGAATATCACCACCGCGAGCCGCTATTCGACCCACTCGCAGTACGATGCGTGTGACCGAGCGATCGATTCGACGCCATCAGGCGAGTGTACGCCGTCCTCCGTGATGATTCCGGAGAGGACCGTCGCCGGGACGCGTTCGAACGTCGGATTGTGTACCCCGAGATCGGCGTCGCCCTCGTAGACCGCCTCCGACGGTCCTGATTCGGTGTCGAAGTCCCGTCGGAGGACGATCTTATCGCGCGAACAGACGGCGTATCCGTCGATATTTGCCTCATTTCCGGCCCGAATCGCGGTCCGGGCTCCGACTTTGTTGACGACGCTTCCGTCAGCGAGGACGGCGTCCGCACCGACCACCACGGTGTCGACGGTTCCCGACGCGACGAGCCCTTCGATCGCGGCGTCGATGAGAACTGTCACATCGATGCCGGTCTCGGCCAGCCGCTCGGCGACGCCGATCCCCTCGCGCGCCGGGCGAGATTCAGCGACGTACACCACGTCGGGATCCGCGG
>CAZLHT010000041.1:0-1155 GCA_964559185.1 uncultured Natronomonas sp. | reverse complement strand
GCGCGGAGCGACACGAAGGCGGCCCCGTGATCGGTATCCCCGCGAACAGTCCGGATCGACGGCGCGACCGCGAAGTACGCGTCCCACGATCCCGGGACCGTTTTGCGATCGAGCATCGTCGGCGGTTGAACCCACTCGTGAGCCGCGATCGGATCGTCGAGTGCCACCTCGCGGTCGTCGCACTCGAAGAGGTACGGTCGGATCGTCCTCGACGTTCCGTCATCCTCGACAACGATCGGATCGGCGCTCCGGACGTGTGCGGCGGCCCCCTCGAGACCGATCGACGAGATCAGTCGGTTGGGGACGGCCGTCGCGTCATTGTCGAACGGCACCGAAACCGGCCCCCACCGAGTCGATGGGCGCTCCGAACCATCGCGTCGAACGAGAAGGGTCTCCGTACCGTGGCGAAAGAATCCGGCGGCGATATCCTCGTCCATGCGAATCTGTCGGATCGAAGCGAGTTATAGCTCCGGTCGCTTGACCGTTCCGGACGAGGTGTTCCGGTCGGGAAATCTTCGGTCTGGCGTCTCCGGTCGGCAGGTCTCCGGACGGGGCGTCTCCGGTACCGCGGTCCTTTTTGTTCGCCGCCGCCCTCCGGACGGGTATGAAGACGTTCGCTATCGAGGGGCTACCGGAGATCACTATCGGCGACAACCTCGCGGATCTCGTCGCCTCACGCGTCGGTTTCGAGACGGGCGACGTGCTCACCATCGCGAGCACGGTCGTCTCGAAAGCGGAGGGGAGAACGGCCGACCTCTCGACGTTCCCGGTCTCCGATCGAGCGAAGGCCATCGCCGATCGGCTCGAATCGATAACCGGCGACCCGAAAGACCCCCGGTTCGCACAAGCCGTCCTCGAGGAGAGCGAAGAACTCCTCACCGAAGCGCCGTTCATCCTCTCGGTGACGCACTTCGGACACGTGACGGTCAACGCGGGAATCGACCGCTCGAACGTCCCGGACGCCGATCTACTGCTGTTACCGAGTGATCCGAGTGCCTCCGCGGCTCGAGTTTCGAACGCGCTCGACGTCCCGGTCATCGTGACCGACACCTCCGGTCGACCGTTCCGGTACGGCCAGCGCGGCGTCGCCATCGGCTGGGCGGGAATGTCGGCCGCCCGCGATTGGCGCGGCGAGTACGACCGAGACGGCCGCGA
>CAZLHT010000040.1:2229-9038 GCA_964559185.1 uncultured Natronomonas sp. | reverse complement strand
GTCGCGCGGGCAACGAACGGCCTGACGAACGAGAGCGCGAGCGCGTTCGCCAGAAGATGGGCGAGTCCGCCGTGGGCGTAGACGCCCGTGAGAGTCGTCCCCGGGCGGTCCTTCAGCGGGGCGGCAAGGGCGAACGCCCCCTTTCTCCTCGCCGATCCCGACCCGTTGTCGATCGCCTGCATCGCGATGACGCAAACGTCGTCAGCGTCGGCCGGTCCCTGCGATCGTTCGGAGCTCGAGAGCCATCAGTACTGGAGGTCGTCGGTATATCGATCCAGGAGAAGCACCGCAGCGCCGCCCACGGCTGCAGGAACGACGACGAGGACGACTGTAGCCGTCGAGACGGCGGAAACATTGTACGCGACCTGGTTGGCGGGAAGCCGGAGCGCGCCGACCATGAGACTGACCAGAAAGACGAGCGTTCCCTGCCGGTACCGCTCCAGCGCGGCCCGGACGGCGTAAGCGACCGAGAACAGGCCGACGAGCGCGCCGACCATGAAGACGACGAAGGGAGCGAGTGCGTCGAGAAGCGGCTCCACGTTTCCGTCGAGCGTTGCGAGTGCCCCCTCAACGACCCGTCTCGGAATTCCGCTCACGTACTCGTATTGGCCCATCATGAGCAAGAGGAACGCCCCCGATACGCCCGGTAACACCATCGCGGAGATGGCGATCGCTCCGGCGAGGAACAACACCGGAAGCGTCGTCGCACGCGCGCCTGAGAGCGACGGATCCGTGACCGCGAACGCGATCGCGACTCCGAGCAAACCCACGAACAGTCGCCCCGGCGTTCGAACGGTCACATAGCGAAACAGCACGACTGCGGACGCGGCGATGAGCCCGAAAAAGAAGGCGTAGGTCGGCGCCGGATGTCGGGTCACGGCGACATGCATGGCCGTCGCGATCGTCGCCGCGGCCGACAGCGCGCCGGCGCCGAGAACGAAAAGAAAGGGCACGTCTGCCCGGAGGAGCGCCGCCGCCGCCCTCGACCGTCCATCCGTCGTATGTACCACCCGGAGTTGCCGCAGAAGGTCGAGATCGATCGCCGTCAGGGCCGCGATCAACCGCTCGTACACCCCCAAGACGAGTGCGATCGTGCCGCCGGAAACACCGGGGACCGTATCGGCCGCACCCATACAGACACCCTTGAGGTACACCGAAAGCCACGCGCGGAACCCGGCTGCTCGGGTCATTCAAGGCCGGGGCGCCAACCCGATTCGGCCGCTCTGTGTCGCGTCGTCGCCGTTGTCGGAGTCGGAGTCAGAGCCGGTTTCGAGCGAGACGAGTTCCACGGTCGTCGGACTGTCGTCCTCGCCGATGACCTGCGCTTCGGTGACGTCCGCCTGCCCCAGGGCACCCGTGTCGGCGACGAACTGGTAACTGCCGTTGGCTCGAACGTTCGGGTTCGTGTAACCGTCTTCGGTGCCGAACTCGTCGTAGCCGGTCGTCGAGTACGGGACAGTCATCTCGAAATTTCCGTCTCCATCGGTCTCGGCGTACTGGGTGTAGATGAACGTCTCGCCGGTGGTCGGCACTTCCATCTCGACGCTGGCCCGAACCTCGGTGTTTTCGGGACCGCTTCCCTCGATCGTCGCACCGTCGACGCGTTCGAATGTTTTGACCCACGATTGGATCTCCGACGGTGCTCGACCGCCGAGATCGGTTACCGTCCGTTCGCTGGCATGCACCATCCGAAAGTGTTCGAGCGCCTCGACGCGCTCTGCGGGACCGTCCAGTCCACCTTGCATCGCATTCGGATCATCTTCGACCGCTTCGCTGGCCTCTTCGGGCGTGTCGTACTGTTCGATCAGATTACCTTCTTCGGGTTGAAACGCCCACCCCTCCTCGATGTTGCTCTCGCCAAAGTTGAGAACCGTCGAGGACGGCTCGATCGCCGAGCCGTGGTATTGATACAGTTGCACGCGCATGCTTTCGTAGGCGCGCTGGGTGTGGAGCGTCGTCGTCAATCCGCCCTCCTGATCGAACAGCAAAACGCCCAGATCGGGTAGGGTGGTGATCTCGGTGTCCGGTCCGAACTCCACTTGCATCTGTTCGATGCCGTGGCGTGATTCGAACGCCGCTGGTGCGTTGTACTTCGACGTGCCGGCGACGCCGAGTTGGTAATCGATCATCGCGTACCGAACGCCTTCGCCCTCGCCAGCGTTCTCCTCAAGACCGGCGATGGCGGCGTCCTCGTCGTCGGCGAGCAGGAAGTCGGCGGCTTCGCCGGCGTTCTGCTGGAACGGGTTGGCGACGGGGATCCGCTCGCCTCGAGTCGTGATGTAGTGGCCGTAGTCCCACCACGCGATAACGCCGTACTCGCCCGCTTCGTATTCGAAGTCGTCGGTGTTCTCGTAGGTGCCGTAATAATCGAGGCGCGGGTCGTCGCCCGTCCCGTAAGATCCGACCTCGGGCGTCTCCTCGGAGAGCCACTGGAGGCTGTCGTCCCACTGTTGCAGTTCGCCCGGCTGGGAGGCGGCATTCGCGGTGGCGAGCGTCGATCCCGCGACGACGGTCGGTCCCGCGATGACGAAGAGGATCGCGACGACGATCAACAGCTGATACGGTTTGACGCTCGTCACGTCCTCGCGAACGTTGTCCAGATCGACATACTGGTAAATCCAGCCGACTATGTAGGCGTTTCCGGCGCCAACGGCGACCGCGAAGTAGTGCTCGAAACGAACCTGTGTCAGCGTGAAAAGGAGCATGAAGGCCCCGAAGACGACGAGCAGCAAGTAGTCAGCACGCGGCCGCTGTTGCGAGACCACGCGATAAAGTGCGAGCGCGAATCCCACGAACGCGGTGTAGAACCCGAGACCGTAGTTCTCGAAGAAGAGCTCCACCGGATCGTTCGGAGCCTGCGCCTCACCGATCGTCGCCGTGGTGTCGGTCGAGCCGAGCCCGGCGACGCGTTCGAACTGGGAGACGAAAAAGTTCAGCACGTCGGGAGCGACGACGAAGAGAATCGCGACACCGACCAGTCCGCCACCGACGATGCCGGCCGGATAGGCTGACCGCTGGAGTCCGCGACGTTCCCACAGTCGAGCCACGGCGGCCATGAAGATCGTTCCGGCCGCGACGGCCAGCGCGAGGAGCGGATGCGCGATCGAATAATCGGTCGGATTCAGTCCGGTGTCTCGGATGAACGGAACGATCAATACCGCCGCCGTCACCATCGCGACGACCGAGGGGATCGCGATGTGATCCGGGCTGTGGCCGCGAACGAACTCGATCGAGAGAATCAAAAAGAGGAACGCGCCGAAGACTCCGAAGAGGAAGATCGCCGGTGGCCAGTTGAGAACCGCGAGCGTGAGAACGACGCCGAGAGCGACACCCCACTTCACTGGCTCACGCAGCAGTTCGAACTCGCGAGTCTGGATGAACTCGTAAATCGTCCCCTCGTGTTGGGCGACGGCGAGCATCTTCATCCCGACCGCGAGCGCGATAAGCACGAGGAGCACTTCGGCGACGTGGTGATCGTAAAAGCCCGCGACGCTACGGGTGAGAAACTGTCCCGGAGTCAGCGCGAGCACGAGCACGGCGACGATGCCCCCGAAGCGCCCCCCGAGGCGCTCGCCGATGTAGTACATCGGAATCGCACTTAGCATCGCGAGCACCGGCACGATAAACAGCGTCGTCATGATAACGGTTCCCTGGGAGGGCGAGCCGAATCCGACAACGAGGGCAACCGTGGCGGTGAACTGATCGAAGATGGTCCCGAACTGCCCGACGCGGTTGCCGACGTCGAAGCCCGTCCACGGGTCGAACGGCATCGTGAACGGGTAATTTTCGAGCACGAAGTTCGTCGATCGGAGGTGGTAGTACGGGTCGTTACCGCGATAAAGCGGTTCGCCGTTCGGCCCGATGTGTCGCGCGTAATTTCGCACCCGTATCCAGAGCATAAACAGCATGAGCGCTGCTAAAACGGGGATGTGATACAGACGATATACGGTATCGATCTGCGACTCGTACGTCGAGAGTCGCTCCTGTAACTCGTCGAACCGCTGACTCATTGTCACGACACACTCTCAAAACGCGCATAAGCCTTTTCCATTGTACTTCGAAAGGATGACGGGATGACGAACGGACGGTCAATTACCACGTCGGCGGTTCGAGTCCGGCCTCGGCGAGCAACGCTTTCCATCGCTTTTGAACGGTCAACCGGGAGACGCCGGTGGCCTCCGCGACCGCGGACTGGGATCGTCGATCGCCGGCGATGAGGGCCCCCGCGTAGAGGCTTGCCGCGACGGTCGCGCGCTTCGAGCGGTCCTCGTCGGGGACCGTCGAGAGAAAGAGATCGATCGCCCGGGACTTCGCCTCGCCTCCCAAATCGAGACGCTCGGCCGAGTCATCGAGGGCGGCTAGCCACGACTCGTTTTCGACCTGATCGCGGGCGCGGTACATCGTTCGTGTACCCCGATCGGTATCGAGATATATAAACCATCGTCCGACGGTGACGGAACGATCCGTCTCGCCGGCCACCGATCACTGAAAGCCGCGGATCGGCTGGGCTTCGGTACTTTCGTCTGGAGTCGCCTCCTGAAGCCGTTCGGCGAGCTGTTCGCGTGCGTCCTGTATCTCGTCGGCGCGATCGACCAACCGGCTGGTATCTGTATCCACGTCGGCGATCGGCCCGATTCCGTGTTCGAGGATCACTCGGGCGGCCTCCGGGTCGGGAAACTGTGCGTCGGTCTGGACGATGAGACCGACCGAATCGATGTCCGTTTCGGTCGCCCGATGTAACAATGCGCCGGTCGGGCCGGTGACCATCCCCCCGCCGCGCGGCGGGACGATCCCGGCGTCGTCGAGGACGGGTTCCGCCTCGCCGGTCGCGATCCCGTAAAGCTCCGGGGTACCCTGTTTTTCCTCGGGCAGGCCGCTGAGATACAGCGGAAAGACGCCGTTCGAGTCGATCCACCCGGAGACACAGCTCGCGAAGTCACGCGCCTGCGTCGGTGACACCGGAACGTCGCTCTGCAGCGCGAGGAGGTCCGTCGTCTCGTCCGCGTACAATCGAACCGGCGGCCGGACTTTCGAAGATTCACCCTCGTACACCGCGACTCGCGGAAGTCCCTCGCAGTGAAACGAGCCGTAGTACTCCATGTCGAGCGTTTCGACGAGGTGATCGACGGCGATCTTTCCGACAAGTCCGGCACCGGGAAGCCCTTCTACCAACACCGGATCGTCCAGTTTGAGGTGATCGGCTTGGATCTGAACGCGTGCCATATCGAACAGACGCCCCGGGTGCTAATAAGCGTGGGCTCCGATACTGTACCGATACGTCCGTCCTCGGACCGACACCGACAAACCGTCTGGACGCCGACGCTCTCTATGGATCCGCTTTCAAGGTACGATCCACTGGTCGACGATCCGGCAGCGTTCCACACGGCCTGCGGACGTCCGCTCCCGTCGGTGGTCCGGGTCAACGGGATCAAAGCAACCCCGGATCGCGTCCAGCGGGCCTTCGAGGGGACGGGCGTCGAGTTCGACCCCGTCGGATGGTACGACGGAATTTTCCGCCTTGGGGAGGACGAATCTCCCGGTAACTCCTGGCCGTTCGTCCACGGCTGGGTGTACGGCCAAGAGGAAGTGTCCGCCGTGCCCGCCGTCGTGCTTGATCCCGAACCCGGCGAGCGGGTGCTCGATTGCTGTGCCGCGCCCGGCAGCAAGACGACGCAGTTGGCGGCACGAATGGACGATCGCGGGCTGTTGGTCGGCAACGACAACAACCTCGGTCGGCTCTCGGCGCTACGTTCGAACGCCGAACGCTGCGGCGTCACGAACCTCGTCGTGACCAGAGGGGACGCCCGAAACTTCTCGTTGAAGCCGTTCTCCGGGAAACCCTTCGATCGGGTGCTCGTCGACGTTCCGTGTTCGTGTGAGGGTACCGTTCGAAAGAACCCAGACGCGGTCGAGTCGTGGTCGCTCGAACACGTCGAGGGGATCGCCGGCGTTCAGAAGGGGATCCTCGGCCGATCGATCGAGGTGACGAAACCGGAGGGGACCGTCGTCTATTCCACGTGCACGTTCGCCCCCGAGGAGAACGAAGCAGTCCTCCAGCACGCGCTGGAAAACCACGATTGCGAACTCGTCGAGTTCGAACTCACCCTAGAATCGACACGGGGGGTTACGGAGTGGGACGGTGAGACGTACGACGAATCGATGCGGCGAGCAAAACGGATCTACCCTCACCACAACGACACCGGCGGGTTCTTCTGTGCGAAACTGGAGGTCGGACGATGACCGGAGAAAACGATGACCCGATGAACGGGGTAAACGACGGAAATCAGTTCGATCGACTCCCGGCGACGGTCGACGATCGAACCGTCGAAGGGCGACCGACCCGAACTGAGGTTGTCGAGTGGTGGATCGAACGGTTCGGCCTCGATTCCCAAACGTTCGAATCGCACACCTTCTGGGAGAAGGGATCCGGGAAGATATGGGCGTTCGCCGACGACATCGACTCGCCGGCGCCTGTCGAGGGGCTTGGCATGACGTTCCTCCGGGCAAGACAGGAACACTGGAAGCCGACGACGGACGCCGCCCAGCGATTTGGTCGCGATGCCGAACGAAACGTCGTCGTACTCGACGAAGAAGATGCACGGGGGTTCCTTCGCGGTGAAGACACCGATCCCGATTGGGATGGCGACTGGGGGTACCTCATCGCCGCCCACGAGATTGCCGGTGGATACGAGCCGATCGGCGTCGGTCTGTATCTGTACGGCGAGTTGCGATCGCAAATGCCGAAGGGTAGACAGCGGGAGTTTTGAGCCATATGGAACGGAATTTCGACTCCAACATATCACCGACCC
>CAZLHT010000040.1:0-2129 GCA_964559185.1 uncultured Natronomonas sp. | reverse complement strand
CGTTTCGGTCTCCGCGGACGGCCAAATAGTCGTCTCGCGGCCGGGTCCCGATCGACCTTAAATCGCGACGCTCGACCCGTACAGACGGCTTCCAGCCGGTCGAAATTCGCCGAATGTAGCCTGTCGAACGACGCGGGTAGGGGCTCCCGGGAAAACCGGATGATTACCGCTCTCGAGCGGTTCCACCGCTCAATCCCTCCCACTCGATTCGGTATTCGAACCGCGAAAGGACGGCGCTCGTCTCGTCGATCGCGTACTCGCCGAGGATCTCCTCAATCGTTGAGAGCGTCATTCCTGGTTCGATCGCCGCCTCTAACTCCGAGAGCACTGCCGGTCGAACGAACGTCCGTCCGACCCTTTCGTGCTCGGGGAGCGTCACCGACTCGATCGCGGACTCTGGTACGCCGTGGCGGTCGGCAAGCTCCGTCACAGTTACGACGTCGTCGTCGGGCGTCAGCGACTCAGAGATCGAGGCCACGCTCGCCTCCCGGAGTTCTTCCTCGTAGGAGCGGAGCGCATCCCGAATATCTTTCAGTCGGACCGTACCGTTGTAAGGAATCGCTCTGTGGCCGATCGCTTCGATCGACTCGCCGACCCCCAGACTCTCGTCGTAGGCGACGAGAAAGGCGACGTCCTCCAGTTCGGCGAATCGTGCGAGCTTCCTCTCGACGTACTCGGGCGTCCAAAAGCCCATTATCTCAAAGAAAACGCGGAAGTCGCTGTACGACCATTCAAAGGAGAAGTCCGGGACGACGACGTGTTCGCGCGCCTCGAGCGGTTCGGGCTCGCGAACAAGTCGCCAATCGAGATCGAGCGCGGCGAATCGGACGTAAAAATCCGACTCGACGCCGCTGTCGAAGGACGGTTCCACGACCGGATCGGTTCCAGGGACCGACACGTCGCCGCCGTCGAGCCGCATGAGACGGTCGGTTCCCCGGTCGTCGATCGTCGCCTCGAGTTGCCACTCGTGGGCTTTTGCGACGGTGCGTAACAGCCGCCCGAAGCGGGAACCGTATCGCCGTGAACGGTTAAATAGCGCGTCAGGTCCCGTGACGATTACCTCCCGGCCGTCGTCGGTTCGCCGGATCTCGTAGAGCAACCGAAGCCGTTTGACCGCGGAGACGAGCCCCTTCGGATCGGCGGAGCGAATTCGAACCTCGACGGCGTCGAAGAGGGCGGTCTGAGCGAGCGAGAGGTCGTACTGCCGACGGAGCGATTCGGGATCGTACGTCGTGTCGAGACGGACGAGAATCGTCGCACGTTCGAGATCGGCGAATAGCGAGGATTCGAGATCGTCGACTGAGCGGCCGACACGGTCGGCGGCCTCCCCGAGCGCGGTTTCCCGCTCCTCTTCCCCGACGACGTCGACGGTTTCGGCGGCCTCGAAGGCGGCCCGTCGGGCTCGACGGGGATCGACCTGCGGGCGTGCCTCGAAGGTGGCCTCTCGTTCGAGCAGCTTCGCCAGGCCGCGAACCAGTTTGTAATCGTCCGCTCCGCGTTCGAGCGCTTTGAGCGCGGATTCGAGGTCACTCCGAGATCGACCGATATGGCCCTGGTAGACGCCAATGACCCGCGCCGCGAGCGTGTCATCTTCGGAATCACTGAACCGGGGATGGTAGCCACCGCCGGCTCGCGAAACACGAAGCAGGTCCTTCGTGAGCATAACAGACCCGGAGTCATCGGGACACAAAAGATCCCCGGTGGCCCCCAAGTACCCGGTAGCATTCCTCAGATCGACACGATCCGTCCCGTAACACCATTACCTGCGTCCTCCGAAGGGACCGTATGTTCTCGCTCCTATCCACGACCCAACTCGGCGGGGAGTGGGTCGGTTATCCAGCATCGGTGGTGATATTGGCGATGCTTTCGTTCGCCGGGATCGGGACCGGAATCCTCTTTTTTGCGAGCGTCGTCGCCTATCGCCGCCGCCAGACTCGTCGATACGCGCTCATAACCGTCGCCGTCGGCGCCCTCTTCGTTCGGTCGATCATCGGGTTGGGCACCGTCCTCGGAGTCGTTTCGATGCCGGTTCACCATCTGCTCGCTCACGGGATCGATTTCGTCGTCGCCGCGTTGATCCTCTTGGCCGTCTACAAGAGCGGTCCGGTAGGTTCCGTATCGGGTGGGAA
>CAZLHT010000039.1:0-9115 GCA_964559185.1 uncultured Natronomonas sp. | reverse complement strand
GTTCCTCATCGGATCGATCGCGTTTCATCTCGCGCTCGTGAAGTCGATCGAGGAACTCGTCGAACCGGGATCCGGACGCACCGTTCGACGGGGATTCGGACGATTGGCCGGTGGCGGATTCCGGCGCTTTTTCGTCCGACTCCTCGTCGCCGCTCATACGCTACTCTTCGAAGGGGGACCATAAATAACGAATTGATCGATCGGGACCGCTCGTTTCCCGATAAACGCGATCAGGTCCTCTTGTGTACGCCCGTCTCCGTTTCGAGTGTCGGGGATCGGAATGGGTTCCAGCCGCCGTCCTCGATTCCCGTGAAGCGGGCCGTACAGCCGGGACACGCCGGCGATTCGAGTAACGCTAGATCGACGCGCTGGCCGCAGTTTTCGCACGTTCCGCGTCGAATCTCGCGAGTCAGCGCGTCGGTCTTTAGCTCCTCGAGACGTTTTCGATCGACCTCGCGCTGTTGGATCGGCTCCAGCTCGTCCCGATACGATTCGGTCGCGGTTTCGAGTTCGGAATCGAGGTCGTCGAGAGCGTCCAACAGCCGGTGGAACAGCTCTTCGATGCTGTCGAACTCCCGATCCATCCGCGATTCAAGTTCTCGATACCGCGATTCGAGCTTTTCGTCGACCGTTCGACGTTTTTCGATTCGACCGTCCAACTCGCCGATTTCGGCCGCCAGCGCGTCGATGTCGTCATTCTTGGCGTACTCGTCTTGCTTTCGTTCGAGGTCTTCGACGCGGTCGAGGAGCAACTGGAACTCGTTCGAGAACCGATCGAACTGCGAGTCCTGACGGGTTTCGACGTCGTCGAGTTTGGATTCGTATTTTCCGATTTGTCGCTGGAGGTCCGAGACGACGCTGACGATACCCTCATCGAAGGGTGGCACCGAAGCGAATTGTCTCACTTCCGTCGATCGTTTACTTTCGGCCCCGGTTTGTGCTTCGATGAGTTCCTGTATCGCCGCGTGTATCCCCCGGATACTCTCTTCCGTCGATGGGTTCTCGATCTGTTCCCCCTCCGAATCGTCCGACGCCGAATCGTTCGTCCCCTCTGCTTTCGGGGCCGATTCGACGGGTCCCGGTGATCGATGGTCCGCACGCCCTTCAAATTCGGTTTCCCCAACGAGTCCGGTTAGCTCGTCGAGGATCCAGTACGACGACAGCATCTGATTCATCAGCTCCTGTCTCGAGACACCCTTCGAGTCCGCGGCCTGATCGAGCCACTCCTCGAAGGCTTCCGAATCGGCGGCGCCATGATCGTCGGCGGGGGGATCGCTCGTCATTCTGTCGTCGGGGTGTAAACCCATGTCCGTGAATTATTCTCCCGAGATAGTAATAAATGTGGTGGTAATGTCCATCTTCCGAGCGAAAGTGGTATTTTCCATACGAAACAACGGTCGAACAGATCTCGCGATACGAGGGTTCTATCGACGAAATATCCGTCATCGTTCCCGATAGCCCATCGCTATTGTCTCCTCCGATACCATTCGTCGAACCGGGTTCGGTTTCTCCGATCGGTCGGACAGGGACCGTCATTCGAACGTATCCCCGCGTTCGTCGACGGCGGCTATTTCGATCCGTCCTCGAGGCTCGGATGGGGCGTCGGCTCCTCGGGATACGGCGCTTCGAACGCGGCTTGCATCCGTGTCATCGACTCTCGCTCGCGTCGACGGCGTTCGGCGTCGTCGATCTCCTCACAGCCCGGCGGAACCTCCCGGTCTCGCCCGGTGAAATATCCCTCGGGAGCGACCCAATCGTGATAGAAGGGGACCGCCGAATCCTCGATGAGTGCGAGTGCGACCTCCGCTCCGTGTCCGGCGCAGACGACCGTCTGGTGGGCTTTCGCCGCGATACGCCCGGCGGCGTACAACCGCTCGATTCCGGTTCGTCCCCCCTCGTCGACCTCGAGATACGTTTTCGAACCTCGCTCTCGGCGGGCGAGGCCCCCGATCGAATCGAAATACGCCGTTTCCGACCACGAGGAGACGATCACGTAGTCGGCTCGAAGCTCGAACGGTTCGTCATCGACGTGAAGCCGAAACCGGTCGTCGACTTCCAGTTCCCGCACCCGGGCGTCTTCGATCCGAGCGCCGTTTCGCTGGGCCCCTTCGGAGAGCAAATCGACGAAGAGCCGCGGGTTGACGCCGGCCGGAAATCCCGGAACGTTCTCCAGATGGGCGTTTCGACGGAGAATCGATTCGCCGTGCGTCAACACGACCGCATCGAAACCGGCGCGGGCGGTAAACGTCGCGGCGGTCAACCCGGCGACGCCGCCGCCGATGACGACCACGCGTGGCGTCCTGGATTCGGGATCGGATTCGTCCATATTCACTCCCTCGAGAGGTACCGGGACAAACGTCCCGGTTTTTGCCGGCATCCACCGGAACTACGCGAGCGACTCCGTTCGGCGTCGCTCGCGCAGGTAGAGCCAACACGTACTGCAGAAGGCGAGGCCGACGGCGCCGGCGGTGATCGCGAACGCGACGCGGTAACCGACTTCGGTGTAGACCGCCGACCCCGCGACGACGTCGTCGGTTCGGTATCTGTCGACCGCGATCCCCATCAGCGTCGGGAGGACGGTCGCGCCGAAAAAGCCCGCACCGTTGACGACCGCGGTCGCGACGCCGCTGGCTTCCGGGGGATACCGCTCTTTGACGATCGGGAGGGCGAGAATTGTCACGCCGAGACAGCAGCCGATGAGCAGATACAAGACCGCGACGACGGCAAGCGGCGGCGAACCCAGTATCGGAATCACCGACAGCACGAGGAAAAAGAGGCCGTATCCGACGACCATCGGGGGGAGTCTTCGTCCGATCCGATCCGAGAGCCACCCGACGCCCGGACCGCCGACGAGGATACCGATCGACCCCAAGAGCGTGTAGTACGAGGCCGTCGTGACGTCGAGTCCATACACCGCGACGAGGTAGGGAACGCCCCAGAGTCCGATCACCGTCAGAACCGTCCCCATCCCCGCGAAAAACCCGATCGATAACAGCCACTGCTCGGGATCCCTCGCGAGTTCCCGCAGGTAGTCACCCGTTTCGGCGAGCGTAACGGACGCTTGCTCGGGAACGTTCTCGATCGGGTCGAGACCGGCGTCCGCGGGCGATTGCCGCGCGAGGGCGAAGACGGCCGCCGCCGAGAGAAATCCAACGATAGCGAGGCCGAACACCGTCGAACGCCAGCCGAATCGCTCGACCGAAACGGCCAGCGGCGTCGTCGCGACGATCGCGCCGATTCCCGCCATTCCGGCGGTCAGTCCGGTCATCGTCGCGAATTCGTCCACCCGGTACCAGTTCGCACAAAAGCGGAGAACGGACACGAAAATGACGCCGCTGCCGAACCCGACGATCGCCCGCGAGACGGCGGCCGTGAGATACCCCCCGCTCGCGGTGAGTCCGATCGCCCCGAGACTGAGCACAGTCGCGCCGACGGCACCGAGATATCGGGGCCCGTAACGGTCGGCCAGAACGCCGGCCGGTATCTGAACGAACGCGTAGATCACGAAGAATGAAGCGTGCAACGTACCGAGCCGGGCGGCCGTGATTTCGAAGTCCGCCGTCAGCTGTTCGGAGAGGACCGCCGTCGAGAGCCGGTGGACGTTGACGAGCAAAAAGACGAACGCAAGTGCGCCCCAGGCCAGCCAGCGTCGTTTTGTCGGATCTCTCAACGGGTTCACACTCCCCGTTTCTTTCGAGTGTTCGGTAAAGGTTGTGATCCCCCACCCCCGTAACGACGACATCGACGTCGGTTTCGGACGGCAATACGGTGGATATCCCATCAGGTGTCGCGTCCGCCACCGCGCTACCCGATCCAGTCGATCGGTTCGAACGGCCGGGGAGAACCTTTAGGACGATACCGTCCCATCCGACGATGTGAATCGGATCGAAGTGCGCACCGTCGTCCACCTCCCAGCCGAGGAGGTCTACGAGTTTCTCCTCGACTTCCGCGGGTACGCGCAATATTCGACTTATCTTCGATCCGTCCGACAGTTCGGCGACGGCGGTCCCGGTACGAAGTACGAACTCGAATTCGCGTGGTGGAAACTGCGATACGTGGCCCGATCGATGGTGACGGAAGTCGAGTCCCCAAAACGGATCGAGTGGGAACTGACGAGGGATATCGACGCCGCGGGTCGCTGGCTGGTCGATCCGATCGATCGCGGGAAGGCGGACGCGGACGACGATCCGAGGACCGAGGTGGCTCTCGTCGTGGAGTACGCGCCCGGATCAGCCGACGACGGAATCGTCGATCTTCCCCCGTTCGTCTCGCTCGGGTGGGTCATCGGGAAGATCGGACCGAAGATCCGGGCCGAGGCCGAACGGGTCGTCCGTCGCATCGTCGCCGATCTCGAGGGAGAACCGCGCGACGTAGCACTCGAGATCGAAACCGACTAACGGGACGGAACGGCGATCGGAGCCACGATGGTTTTTATATCGTCGCGTCGAACGTCCGTCGATGCTCGCGGGTGAAAACGTCGCGCTCGGCGTGTCGGGCTCCATCGCGGCGGTCAAAACGGTCGAGTTGGTGCACGAACTCCGGCGACAGGGAGCCGAGGTTCGGGCGGTGATGAGCGACGCGGCGAGCGGGATCGTCCACCCGTGGTCGCTCGAGTTTGCGACCGAAAACCCCGTCATCACCGAGATTACGGGATCGGTGGAACACGTCGAACTGTGTGGGTACGACGGCTGGGCGGACGTTCTCCTCCTCGCTCCGTCGACCGCGAACACGATCGGAAAGATCGCGAGCGCGGTCGACGACACGCCGGTCACGACGACGGCGACGACGGCGATCGGCGCGGAGGTGCCGATCGTCGTCGCCCCGGCGATGCACGAACCGATGTACGAACACCCCGGCGTCCTCGAATCGATCGAACGCCTCGAGTCGTGGGGGATTGAGTTCGTCGACCCGCGAATCGAGGAGGGGAAAGCCAAAATCGCCAGCGAGGAGGCGATCGTACTCGACGTCGACCGTGCCGTCGACGATCGACCGCTCGCCGGTCGACGCGTCGTCGTGACAAGCGGTCCGACCAGCGAGTCGATTGATCCGGTCCGGGTGCTCACGAACCGCGCTTCGGGGCGGACGGGTCGCGCCGTCGCGAAGGCCTGTTACGTTCGGGGGGCGGACGTTACCCTGGTCCACGACGGCGACGAGGTGTCCTACGCAGACGTATTGTCCGTCGAGAGCGCGGCGGAGATGCTCGAGGCGGTCCGATCCGCCGTCGGGGTGGCCGACGCGCTCGTCTCCGCCTCCGCGATTGGCGATTTCACCGTCGAAACCGCTCCCGAGAAGATCCGATCGGGAGAACCGTTGACGCTGGAGTTCGATCCGACGCCGAAGCTCATCGAGACGATCCGTGAAGACCACCCGGCGCTTCCGATCGTCGGATTCAAACTCGAAACGAGCGACGATGACGACGCGATGATAGAGCGGGCGCGAGATACGCTCGAACGGGCGGGACTGTCGTTCGTCGTCGCCAACGATGCGAGCGTCATGGGTTCGGAGTCGACCCGTGTGTTACTCGTCACCCCCGACGACGCGACCGTGGCGGCGGGCACCAAAGCCGAGATTGGCCGTCGGATCGCCGACGCGCTGGTCGAGGAACTCAGGTAGCGACGATCCCGCGACTCGAGAGTTACAGAAAGTCAAGGAGAAAGCCCACGACTTCAGTCGTGGGTGGATGTCAAAATCACGCGTCGAGAACGCGCTTTTCGGAATAGGTCGTCCCGCAGGCGCAGGCTGCATAGCCGTGGACGACGTCGCCCTCGGCGTAGAGACCGCCGACCGCTTCGTTCTGTGCCTCGACGAAGGCGAAGACGAACTTCGCGTAGTGCATCTCGTCGGGCTTTCTCGCGTCATCGGGACAGTTTCCGCCCGTACAGTCGCCGTCGATCTCGCCGTCGGTTTTCATCGCCAGTCCGGCGAAGTTCATCGCGCTCATCCCCGTCGCCTGTTGGAACGCCGATCGACCCTCCTCGCCGGATAGCACCAACACGACACCGTCGTCGACGCGGGTCCCGATCTCGAGGACCTCTTCTATCGACCCGATCCCGTCCTCGTGGAGGAACACGAGGACGTCCTCGGGTCGTTCGCCCCTGAGGAACGCTTCATAGTGCGCACTCGGAGGGCGATCGTCGGTCATCGAGTCGGTTACTCCGCGTCCTCGCCCTCGTCTTCGTCCTCGTTCTCGTCGTTACCGAGCAGTTCCTCGACGGGCTGCTCTCCGCGAGACGCGATCTTCGCGTTGATCTGTCGGGTTTCCTCCGAGACCTCTGCACCGCGGATCGTGATCCGTTTTCGCTCGCCGTCGACGGTCGGTTTGAAGCCGACGCCGCCGGTCGAGAGAACGGTCGTCGTCTCCGCGCCGGCGACCCGTGCGTGCATCGGCCGGCCGGACCGGTCCGAGCCGCCGGTGATCTCGATCTCGTATCCCGAGAGCCCGACGGCACCGCCGTCGACCGTTTCTCCGATCGATCGGCCGATGAACCGGTTCGCGTCCTGTCCGTCCACCTCGAACGAGTGGGTGACCCCGTCGTCGCCGACGATGACCTGAAAGTCTGCCATACCGATCAACACTCGACGCGTCGGCAAAAGGGTATTGAAACCGCCGCGCCGGGACTCACCGGGCCGATCTCCCGGCGGGAATCCGGCCGGGGTTCGGCCGAATCTTCGGAGTGGACGGAAGCCGATCAATCGTCGCTCGCCACACCGGAATCTCGATCCGGTCCGGTTCCCGGTGTCCCCTTCCGTTCCGCTCGACCCCCTAGCGTCTCGAAATCGAAGTCATCGAACTGCTCGGGAGCGATCCCGTCCTCGGCGTACGCGTACAGCGCGGTCTTTGCGATCCCCCAGATCGCCTGGCCGATCAGGTACGTGAACACCAGCGCGAGGGCGACGAGGACGGCGGTGAGTACGAGTCCCGAGCCGGGGAACACCGCGATAATCGGGGCGGAGACGGCGATCGCTCCCACCACCAAAACGATCCCGAGCCCAGCGACGATGGCGGTGATCCCGAATCCGGCACCGAGCGTCTCCCCCCAGGTGTTCTTGAAGGTCGCTCCGCTCCGTTCGAACATCGACCTCGTCGAGACGTCCTCGAAGACGATGACCGGCACGATGAAGAAGGTCAGGATCGACCAGCCGACGGCGAACAGCGATCGCGCGATCGCGGCGACCGGGTTCTCGGAGTTCTCGAGCACCCGGAAGACGATACTGACGGTCGCCGAGAGCACCGACCAGACGACGATCGGACCGAGGCGACCGTTGATCGCACGTATGCTACCGCGGATGTCCGGTTCGCGTCCGTGGAACGCCTCGTTGGCCGCGTACACGAGCGCGGCCGAAAAGTAGGTGCTGAAGAAGGTCGTGACGAAGTACAGCGCGAAGAGGACGACGTACTCGAGGCCGCCGCCGATGACCTCCGCGAGCACCAGCGGGAGGAAAAAGAGCACGAGAAAGAAGACGCTCGATATCCCCGCCAAAAGCGGAAATACCAGGAGCTTTGGATGCGCACGGAGCACGTCGATGCTGTCTTTCGTCAGCGCCCAGCCGGTCTTCAGCCGGTCGAAAAAGCCGAACCCGTCGGAGTGAGCGCTCGGTATCATCACCTCACAGAGTCGGGGACGGTATATATGATTGGTGGCTGATAGCTCTCGTCTCAGCGCTCCGTCGGGATTTCGAGCGAATTCGACGGCCCTTCGAACGATCGGAACCGGATGAGTTTGTGAAAATATCTATACTTTTCGATATATTCGCCGTACTATCCTACCCGAAATACAGTATAGCGCTCCCGATCGGCCACAGCGCCATCAGGAGTACGAAAAGTATGGCGAGAATCTTCTGTTTGTCCATATTCGACGTACATCCCCGTCTCTTATAATCTCCTCGCTCGAAACGAGGATCGAACTGATCCGTTGGCGTCCGATCACCCGATTTGCGCGTCGACGACACCGTGAACGACGCCCGCGCTGTGGCTCTTCACCGTCCGCGTCTGGAGCACCGCCGGGGTTCGGCCGGCGGCCTCGGCCGCATCTTCCAGTCGTTCGATCGGCCGTTCGGGAAACAGCGGTTCCGGCGTCGCCTCGTGGAGATGAATCGTGCCGCCGGAGACGAGCGCGCCGAGCGCCGATTCCAGGTATTCGTGGGCGTCGTAATACCCCGCCACGACCCGGTCCGCGGTCGTCTCTACCTTCCGACAGTCCCCCAGCACCGCCCGGACGCGATCTGCGACGCCGTTAATTCGGACGTTTTCGACGAGGAGTCGGTACGAGTCGGGATCGATCTCGGCGGCCGTCACCGACGCACCGGCTCTCGCCATCGGAAGCGAGAAGTAACCGATCCCGGCGAACATATCGAAGACCCGCTCTCCGGGCTCTGCGATCCGACCCATCCGTGCGCGTTCGGCTTTGTTCCCCGGCGAGAACATCACGCGAGAGAGGTCGATCGCGTACCTCGTTCCGTGTTCGGTGTGGACGGTTTCGGTATCGCCGACCCCGGCGACGACCGTCGTCGAAGGATCTCTCCGGGTTCCGTCGATGCCACCGCGTGCGAGGACTGTGTCGGCGTTTCCGTGCAACTCCAAGAGCGCCTCGCCGACGAGTTTCCGTTCGGCCCGATCGAGCGATTTCGGTGCAGATACGTCCCCGAAATCGGCCAACACGACGCTACCGATGACCGCCCACGAGGAGGGGGCGGCGTCGATGATTGATTCGTCGACACCGCTGGCTTCGAGGACCGTTTCCAATCCCCGCGTCCGTCCCGGGAGTTCGACCTCCTGGACGGCCGCTGTGGCCGTCTCGGCGGGTGGCTCGGTGATCGGGATCGCGACGGACGCATCGTCGTACGTCTCGACGCGCCGGGCGTCGTCGTAGACGCCCTCCGTTCTGAGCGATCCGATCGCCGCTTCCGCGCGGGGCTTTTCGACGATCGCGGCGAGATCGTTCGTCGCTCGATTGGATCTCCTCCCCCGTCCCTTCATCTCTCGCTATCGCTCCGTCTCGCCCGTCTCACTTGTGCCGGCCGTCGCATCCGTCTCGGGGAGTACGTGTAATCCCTCGCGGTGTTTGAGTACGGGGGCCGACTCGGCGTCGGGGTCGAGATACGACGGCCGGGAGAT